>JAIDVA010000016.1 GCA_029059925.1 Eubacterium sp.
GAATATGTCTCCTAAGGTTTATTTACTTCATTAAAAACCGAACGGATTTGAGCCGCCGCCCATTTTACCCATCATTTTTTCGGCCATCTGCGGATTAGCCTGCATCATGCGGCGCATCTTTTTGCTCATTCTCGGGCCGCCCTTGCCGCCGCCAAACTGCTTCATCATTTTCTGCATCTGTTTAAACTGAGCAAGAAGCTTGTTAACATCCTCAACCTGCATACCACAGCCTGCTGCAATTCTGCGCTTGCGTGACGGATTTATGATATCCGGATGCTCCCTCTCCTGCTTTGTCATAGAATAAATGATAGCCTTGAATTTGTTAAATGCACTCTCGTCGATATCCTCATCCTTGATTTTACCGCCGATACCGGGAATCATTTTTATTGTATCCTTAAGACTGCCCATTCTTTCAATCTGGTCAAACTGATCAAGCAAATCGTTAAGGTCGAATTTATTTTTAGCAAGCTTTTTCTCAAGCTCTGCTGCCTTCTTTTCGTCAAGTGCAAGCTCTGCCCTTTCGATAAAGGAAAGCACATCACCCATACCGAGAATACGGGATGCCATACGTGACGGATGGAAGGTTTCGAGATTATCAAGCTTTTCGCCTGTACCGACAAATTTAATCGGCTTGCCTGTAACAGCTCTTACGGAAAGAGCAGCACCGCCTCGTGTATCACCATCCAGCTTTGTGAGGATAACACCATCAATACCGAGTGTTTCGTTAAAGCTTTTGGCAACATTTACAGCATCCTGACCGGTCATTGCATCAATAACAAGCAATATTTCGTGCGGATGAACAGTTGAACGGATATTTTTAAGCTCCTCCATAAGCTGCTCGTCAACATGAAGTCTGCCGGCTGTATCAAGAAATACATAGTCATTGCCGTGATCCTTCGCAAACTTAACAGCCTCTTCGGCAATCTTAACAGGATTTTCAGTTCCCATTTCAAACACAGGAACACCAACCTGCTCACCGACAACCTGCAGCTGCTTGATCGCTGCGGGACGATAAACGTCACACGCAACAAGCAATGGTCTGTGACCTTCTTTTTTGAGTTTAAGAGCAAGCTTTGCGGAATGGGTTGTTTTACCACTACCCTGAAGACCGCACATCATCACAATTGTTGGCGGATGATTGGCAATAGCAAGACGAGATTCATTACCGCCCATAAGCTCGGTAAGCTCTTCATTTACTATTTTGATAACCATCTGACCGGGAGTAAGTGACTCCATAACATCGGCACCGATGGCTCTCTGGGTTACCTTAGCGGTGAATTCCTTTGATACCTTATAGTTAACATCGGCCTCTAAAAGTGCAAGGCGAACCTCTCGCATTGCTTCTTTAACATCAGCCTCAGTTAATTTGCCTTTAGCACGCAGCTTTTTAAATGAATTTTCTAAGCGTTCGCTTAAGCCTTCAAATGCCAAGTAATCAACTCCTAAGCATCAGATAATTTACGTTTAACCCTCTTTAAGAAAAGAGGCAAGTGTTTTAATGCGGGCAACGCAGTCATTAACCTCCATTGAAAGTGTGTGATTCAGATTATATTCATTAATAATCTCAGCACACTTTACAATTTCGTCAATGCCCTCCTTCATCTCGTTAAAACGCTTTGCAAGACCGAGACGCTCCTCCATATCAAAGAGCTGAGCCTCCGCACGTTTTATGGAATCACGGACACCCTGACGGGTTATACCCTCATTTTCAGCAATTTCGGAAAGAGAAAGGTCCTCCTCATAATAATAGATAAGGAAATCGTGCTGCTTTTGAGTAAGCATTTCGCCGTAAAAATCAAGTAAAAACGGAATTTCAAGATTCTTTGCCACGATTGCCTCTCCCTTCAAAATTCAAGTGTAAAGTAATTAATCTTTACAGCAGTTGGTATTATACTAAAGTAAATGCACTATGTCAAGTAAAATTCAAATAAAAAATGCAATTAAATTTTAAGCAAAGCTATTGACACAATTTATAGTGTAAAGCAAAAAGCTTTTCACTAAATATTGTCGCAGATATTGCAATAATCCGGAATATGCTATATAATCTTAACGAAAAAATTTTCTGAGAGGATTTATGGATAAAAACAAAAAAGCAACATTTCATTTTGCATTAAAAAAATCGCTGCCTGTTTTATTCGGCTATCTGTTTTTAGGCTCTGCCTTTGGCATAATGCTTTATGATGCAGGCTACAATTTCATATGGGCAATATTTATTTCTTTGATTGTATATGCAGGGTCAGGTCAATTTCTTTTGGTATCACTTCTGTCAAGTGCTGCAGCTGTACCAACGGTTGCATTTATGACACTGTTCATTAATTCAAGGCATATGTTCTACGGCCTGTCCTTTATTGAAAAATTCAAAAAGGGCGGCTGGCGATATCCGTTTATGATATTCTCACTCACGGATGAGACATATTCCGTCAACACCTCTTTTTCAACTGTACCCGATGATGTTAACGAAGCCAAAGCAAGATACTTAATCGGACTGTTTGACCATATATATTGGATACTCGGTTCCGTTATCGGCTCGCTTGCCGGTCAGCTGATACCGATTGATTTTACGGGCATTGACTTTTCAATGACTGCGCTTTTTGTAGTAATCTTCATTGACCTGCTGCTTGAGCAAAAGGGCAGAAGAAAGCTTGTCGGACTGATAGGCATTGTATGTGCAATACTCTGCCTTATCATTTTCGGTGCAGATAATTTTATGCTGCCGACATTTGTTATCACGATTGCCGTACTTTCGGCAGGCAAATCCTATTTCAGCAAGGAGGTAGCGTAATATGCCTCTTACAACAGAAAAAGCAATCATCGTAATCGTCGTTGCAGCAGTATGCACCTTTGCAACAAGACTGTTCCCCTTTGCACTGTTCGGCGGCAAAAAGGAAGTGCCCAAGTTTGTTAAATATTTAGGCGACATTCTCCCTGTAGCGATTATAGGTATATTGATTATATACTGCCTGCGGGATTTTATGAACGGCGATATCAATATAATCATCCCACAGCTGATTGCTGTTGCAGCAACTGCACTTATACATTTATGGAAGCGCAACACCCTGCTCAGCATAGCTGTCGGCACAATCGGCTATATGCTGCTGATACATTTTGTGTTTATATAATAATTAAGAGCTGTGAAAAATCACAGCTCTTTTACTTTTAATATTTATCTTCTTTGCGGTGGTGGGAGGTAATCGTCAGGTGAATTGTCACGCATTTCATTACGCTCCATTTTCTGCTGACGGCGTTTCTTTTTCTTCTTGCTGTTATTGATGTAAAGTATAACATAGGCAACAGCTAAAAGCACAATTACAACACCCACAAGCTTAACTATGGTTGAGCTGAAAAAGTCTTTAAGTGCATTAATAACTTTAAGGAAGGTTGACAGCTCCACATCATTTGCAGCAACCAAATCAACAGTTGCAATGATTTCATCACCATAAATTATATTCGCCTTACAGACATCCTGCCCCTTAACAACAGGTGCCTTAAGCACCTCAGGCTTTTCAAGTGTTTCAATAATAACAGCCGATTTGTCGAGTGCCGCAGGAACAATTACATTTGTGTCCTCCTTAGCAACAAGCTGAACACTGTCTGCGTCCTTACCATCCTCTACAGCAACCTCGCTCATAACCTCATTCTGACTGACAAGGGTTGTATATTTCAAGCTGTCAAATGCCCATTCAAACAAGGACTTTGCGTCAACAAAGGAGCATTTTGTGAGATAAGGCTCGTTGTTGATTGCCTGCTGAGGTGATTTCATTACAACTGCAAGATAGTTATAGCCATCCTTCGATGCCTTGGTAATTACGCAATATTCAGCTTCTGTTGTAGAGCCTGTTTTGATACCCTGTGCATACTCATAATAATAGGTTAAATAACCCTTATGAAGCATAAGATTCGTGTGGCCTAAATTCAAATCCTTATACTTGATATCGGTAGTTGTCGAATACTTTACAAATGCAGGATTTTTGAGTGCCGCAAGTGTTATTGTTGCCATATCACGTGCTGTTGTATAATGATTACTGTCATGAAGACCGTCGGCATTTGTAAAATGAGTATCCTTACAGCCAAGTGACTGAACATAATTATTCATCTCGGTAACAAAAGCATCAATACTGCCGGACACATATTCAGCAAGCATTTGGCTTGAATCACAGGCAGAATACACCATTGTAAGATATAACAGCTCGTCAATAGTCAGTTCCTCACCAACCTCAATGCCTGCAACCTGTGCACCTGTGCCGAGAATGGAATCATAAGCATTCTGGCTCATTGTTGTTTTTGCATTAAAATCACTTACCTTATTGATAGCAACCATTGTTGTTACAATTTTCGTCAGTGATGCAGGATATAATCTTTCGTCTGCGTTTTTTTGAGCTACAACAGGATAGGAATCATCATCAAGATTGATAAGCATATATGCCTCGGCATAAATTTTTCTGTCAGGCTCATAAGTAGCTGCGTTTGCCGAAAAAGGTACGCAGAATACCGAAATAATTAAAATAATAAGAGTTAAAATATAAGAAAGTGTTCTTTTCATAGACTTGACACCTTTAGCTGAAAAATATATTATATTAGTAGTTTAACATTTTTTGATTTTGTTTTAAAGACTATTTTATATATTTTTTATTAATATTTTGGAGAAATTTATGATTTATATTACAGGCGACACACACGGTGACATTTCCTGCTTAAAAAACCCTAAGCTGGGCAAGCTTGGTGAAAAGGATATTTTAATTGTATGCGGCGATTTCGGCTTTATCTGGGATCCTGAAAATCCGACAGAAAAAAAGAATATGGAATGGCTGAAAAAAAGGAAATACACAATTTGCTTTGTTGACGGCGCACACGAGAATTTTGATATTCTCAACTCATATACACCATACCGCTGGAAAGGTGGAAATGCCCACAAAATTGCAGATAATATCTATCACCTGATGCGCGGCGAGGTTTTCACCTTTGAGGGCAAAACCTTTTTTGTTATGGGCGGCGGAGAAAGTGATGACGCATTTATGCGAGAAAAAGGCACCTCCTGGTGGGAGGACGAGCTTCCGAATGCCGAGGAATTAAGAAACGGTGCAATGAATCTGAGTGACAGTGATAAAAACATCAACTATATCCTCACTTACGAAGCACCGACAATCGCTAAGGAAATTCTTAAGCAGCGCACAAATCACAATATTCTTATAACACCGCTTAACACCTATCTGCAGGAAATCATGCACAATGTTGATTATATGCACTGGTATTTCGGCTCACTGCATATTGACTTGAATATCAGCAAAAAAATGACTGCTGTATTCAATGAATTCATACAGGTATCCTAATAAAAAAGCACCGAATAGGGAAATATTACCCTATTGGGTGCTTTTTATTCAACAATTTTATCGGAGTTCGGTTTATCTGTTGTTACCTGTAATTATGTAATTCAAATCGCATTTGAGATGTTTGCATATATTGTCTATGGTTGTAAGATTTGGCTTTGTTATTCCTCTTTCAATCTGGCTGATATAACCCACGCTGACATCCATAAGCTCAGCTAATTTCTGTTGTGTGATATCTGCTATTTTGCGTGATTTCTGAATTCTCTTACCTATTAATTTATAGTCAATACTCATATTGCCTCCTAAAAACATCAACAAAAATTGTGCTCTAAAGCACTACTAATTTTAGTGTATTATAATACATAAGTAACGTAGAATTGTTCGTTTATCGAACAAAATTTTAATTAAGAGAGAAATTTATGTATTATTTCCATATGATTTTCAGCATCTTTTAGAGCAAAAATTGATCAAAAGCAAAGCACCGAGTTTAAAAACTCGGTGCTTTGCTTTTATGTTTCTGTACAATATAAAACCATTGTAATTTGACGATTCCGTAATTAGCGGGCGCACAATGTGCGCCCCTACTGTGCATATCGTAATAAAATACGCACCATTCTGCGAATAATCATAATCTTTTAAACGGTTTGGTTTTCGTTTCGGGAATTCATTTATATTGCTGAATTGATGAAATTCACAATATAATCAAAAACATCCTGATAATTGGTCTCGTTGAGAATTTCATGTCTGCCGGCAGGAAAAAGTTTTATTTGTGCTTTGGTATGGTCTGTCGCTTTGAGACCGTCATAAATTTCCTTAATACCCTTCGCATAATTGCCGACCGGATCCATTGAACCACTGATAACAAGAATAGGAATATCCTTAGGGACACTGTTATACCACTCCTTGGAATTGGCATTGATATTAAGTTTTATAAGATCATTCATCCCCTGCGCAGAGAACAAAAATCCACAGTAAGGATCATCAATATATTCATCAACAATTCTGTTATCTCTTGTAAGCCAATCAAATGCGGTACGCTTTTCAAACTTATTGTTGTATGCACCGAAGGTCATCTTGTCAAGCGTTTTTGATTTATGCTTCGCACCCTTTACCTTAGCAACAAGTGATGACACAGCATCACCTATACCTGCTATCGGATTAGCACCGCCTGTGCCCATATAAATTGCAGCAGCAAAGCCTGCATCTGCATACCACGCAGTAAAGCAGCGTACTATAAATGAACCCATTGAATGACCCATAACAATAATTTTTTTGTCGGGATAAGCCTCTTTCGCCTTGTCAAAATTCGTCTTTAAATCCTTGACAAGATTAATATAACCGTTTTTATCGCCGAAAAATCCTGTTTCAGCAGTCTTTTGATTTGATCTGCCGTGATTTGCCATATCGTGCATAAAAACAGAAAAGCCGTTATCTGTAAGGTATTCAATAAATTTATAATACCTTCTCTGATGCTCTGCCATACCGTGGTGAATAACAACAACAGCCTTCACCTGCTCATCATCAGGATAATACTCACAGCCATATATATCACATACATCTGTAGCTGACCTGAAATTGTAATCTCTGAATTTCATAAATTTACCCCTCTCAAATTATGAAAAAATATATGTATTATTCCTCGTCAATTATGTCCGAGGTACAATGACAGCACTTAACCGCGTCAATCGGAATTTCACTTTTACAAAACGGACAAATCTTTGTTGTAGGCTTTTCCTCAATTTTATTTTTATCCTCAGTTATCTTTTTTCCGATTGACACAGCCTTATTGACAGTCTTAACAATGCAAAAGATAATCAGTGCCATAATGAGAAAATTGATAACCGCAGAAAGGAAAGCACCGTAATCAATATAATTTTCACCGATAAGATGCAGCTTGCCCTGAATTTCGGCCCCGCCGATACAGTTAATAAGCGGCTTTATAATATTATCAGTAAGCGAGGTTACAATTCCCGAAAAAGCACCGCCGATAATAACACCGACTGCAAGATCCATTACATTGCCCTTAGAAATAAATTCTTTAAACTCTGCAAAAAACTTTTTCATTTATACATCCTCTTTTCTCACCGCTTATATAGGCTGAATATATTTTAATATTATCATATTACACCTGTAAAATCAAATAGTGGAATAAACTTTGTGTCAGCTGACGAAAGCTCCTGAATAAACAGCTTATCCATTGTGTTGAGCAAGGCATAATCAACGACCTTATCATATTCTCTCTTGGTTATTGTTCTGTTAATTTCGGGCAAATCGTCAAGTCTGCCGCAAGGCACATATTGCGCCATAAGAGAAAGATATGTATCCGGAAGATTATTCTTAAACCAATCTATAATTGTGATTGAAGAATTTGTGTTCTGAGGCAATATAAGATGACGGACAATCAAGCCGTTTTTCATCATATCCCCATCAAAGGAATCTTCAACCTGCCTGCGCATTTCAAGTATAGCGGCGGATGCCTTTTCAAAATAATCCTCTGCTTTTGAATATCGTAATGCTTTATCTGCTCTTATATATTTTAAATCAGGCAAATAAATATCAATTAATCCGCTCAGCTTTTTGAGCGTTTCAACTTCCTCATATCCGCTGCTGTTATACACAATCGGAACAGGGCTGTGCCATTTTGACAAAACAGCTGCCAGTCTGCCGGCATAATGTGTCGGATTAACAAGATTTATATTTTCAGCACCTTGTTTAATCAGTTGCTCAAAAATTTCAACAAGCCTTTCATCGGTTATATCAACACCCTTATTGTCACGGCTGATTTCACAATTCTGACAAAAGGCACAACGCAGATTACAGCCGCTGAAAAAAACTGTACCGCTTCCGTTTTTACCGCTGATACAAGGTTCTTCCCAAAAATGGAGTGCCGCACGTGCTACTCTGAAAGCATTTTTACTTTGGCAATAGCCGACAGTATGACCTCTGTCAACATTACAATGTCTGGGACAAATTGAACAAATCATAATAAAGCCTTATAAATATCGCCTTTCTTAAACGGTGTCTGAGATGCAATTTCTTTAGCAGCATTATTGACAGACATCCCCTTTTCAACAAGCTGTCTGGCCATATTCACCGCTGTATCAAGCGTTATCTCTGATATCTGTTCGGCTTTTTTACCCTCAACAATCAATACAATTTCGCCTTTAAGAGAACCATTGCAATACTGCTCACAGGCATCAGACAAGGTAGTTCTGATCACCTGCTCATGTATTTTTGTAATCTCACGGACGATTGCAAGCTGCCTGTCGCCTAACACCTTATGCAAATCCTGTAAAGTATTTGCCAGCTTATGCGGTGCCTCGTAAAAAATAAGCGTTCTTTTTTCTTCCTTGATTTCCTCTAAGTGTTCTCGTCTTGATTTTTTATTAACAGATAAAAAGCCTTCAAAGGTAAAACGCCCGCTCTCCATTCCCGATATCGCAAGAGCAGTTGCAAAAGCAGTCGGTCCCGGAACCGACTCAACCGCAATACCCATTTCATGACAAAGGGCTACAAGATCCTGACCAGGATCGGAAATGGCAGGCATACCTGCATCTGTCACAATCGCACAGCTTTCGCCGCCTGCAATACGTGAACAGATATATTCGCCACGCTCGCGCTTGTTATGTTCAAAATAGGACACCATTTCTTTTTTGATATCAAAATGGTTTAACAGCTTCATTGTTACACGCGTATCCTCAGCTGCTATAAAATCAACTGCTGAAAGTATTTCAACCGCACGCGGTGATAAATCACCAAGATTGCCTATCGGTGTTCCGACAACATATAATTTTCCGTTATTATTTCTCATTATTTATCATACCCATCGGCATATGAACCGTAAATATCAAGCATTTCTTCAGTAAATTTGCCGTTTTCTTTTTTTATTATCAGCTGTGGCTCAACACGTAAAAAAGGCTTAGCACCCTTCTGTCCCTGAATTAAAAAAAGGAATGGCTGTTCGCCCTGTCTGTCCTGCACAAACCTTAAGCGCTTCGGCTCAAGCTTATATTTTCTCATCAGCTCAATGGTATCAACCAAGCGTTCGGGTCTGTGGCACATACAAAACTTACCGCTGTATTTAAGAAGATATGCGGCCGCCTTGACTGCATCCTCAATATTACAGCACACCTCATGGCGGGCTATTCTTGCACTTTCACCAAGTGATTCAATACCTGTTCCTACAGGCTTATACGGCGGATTCATCGTAACAAGAGAAAACTCCTCAGCCGCAAAAACCTTGTCAATTTCCCTCAAATCACAATTATACGGTCTAAGTCTGCTGTGTAAATTATTCTGCTCAATAGTATAGCAAACCTGTTCATAGGCATTCTGCTGAATATCGAGACAGGATACATTATTAATTTTTTCATTTCTCAGCCACAGAAGCGGAATAATTCCACAGCCTGTTCCCATATCAAGTGCCTTGTCTCGTGGCTTAATGCCTGCAAAATGAGAAAGTATAACTGCATCTGTACCGAAAGTGTGATTATCACTCACTGCAATTTTTATGTCATCCGACAATCGTTCAAATCTATACATATCCATATTATAACAATTAAGAAAATATTTTTCAATATATATAAACTATAATCGAAATAAAAACACGAGCGGATAACCACTCGTGTTCTGTTTCTAAAATATTATCCTGCAAGGAATTCGGACACATTATCGTAATCCTTAACCTTTTCGGCATTATTTTCAATAATACGCTCTTTGAAAGAAAGTCTTTTCTTTCTCGGCTTGAGAGCCTCTGTATATCTTCTTGATACTGCAATGAAGATTGCGAAAATATATGGCATACCAAGATTTGTTTCAAGCAATGAATTGATAATCATTGGAGAAATAGCAGTTACATCCTTTCCTGTAACACCTAAATCAGCAGAACGAATTCCTCCAAGATACAAACCAATTTCCCAGCCTGCCTGTACCAGAATTCCAATGATTAAAAGCCACGGGATATTTACTCTTTCAACCTTCTTTTTACAGCTCATATTCCATACGAATAATAATACATATCCGACAAACAGGATTAAAGCCATCCAACCATGATAAGCTCCTGTTTCACGCCAAATTGTAATTGAGTAATCGTGTGAACCAAAGGTTTTTGTGAGAAGCGGACAGCATATCCACCAACCTAATATAAGTGTGGTCCATTCAAACAAATTTTTATCCTTTGAAATCCAAAGCCAGATCCACGTAAAATTAGTAAATCCATAACTCATTGACATCCACATAAGAACCCAGAACAACTGACTCTCTGTTCCTTCTGCACCATTCATAAGCAAGTGGCGAGAACCGGTTGCTAAGTGGAATATTCCGAAATCAACAATCTGATACAGAATACCTGCAAGAAAACCTACGATTACAGTTGTGTACTTCTTTTTATAAATCAACAGACCTGTAAAAAGAACAAGAAATGCAATGTCAAGCCACATATAAAATGGCTCAAACACTCTTTGTGCAACAACTTCCATTTTTTGACCCCCTCAAATAAAAATAAAATATTTTTGAATAAAACAGCTTACAAAATCACTCTCATTTTAAACAAATTTGTTTTCCCGTGACAAATAAAACAAGAAATAATTAAATAAGCTGAGAATTCCGAATTACCATTTTTGTCTTGAAGCAATCTGTTCTAGCTGCACAGCTTCGTCAATATCATAAAACAGCTTAAATCGCTTTGCCCAAACAGCCTCATCCACATCGCTGTACCATACATAATCATCATACGGCAGCTGTTCAACCTGAATCGTACCTGCACCGGCCTGTGCATCCTGCTGTGCTTTTTCGATTCTTTCATTATTGCATACAGTAATTGTACCATAAATATAGAAAAGATAAATTAATCCGACTGCCGCTGTAATAATGGTTGCTCTTGATGCCTTTTCGCATTTTTCTTTTACATCCTCATCAAAAAGGCTGTAAAATTCCATACCCAGATAAAGCATCATCACGTATGGTGCAAAGAAGCATCGGCTGCCGATTGGAGTTACGACAAACAGAGGAGCAATCATGCATCCTGTGCTGAGAAGAATGAAAAACAGCTTTGCCTTTTGATTAATTTCAAATGGTAATATAAATAAGAAAACAATGAATGCAAGAATATAAGCAGCTGTTGCAGCACCCTGTGCAGCTGACAGCAATAACAAAGCTTTAACACCGCTTACTTTAATCATAAGCGAGCTTGCAGCAAAAGCAATCATAACAGCAATTGCCATTGTGCCGAATGCTCTGGATTTTTTTGAAAGCTTATTTTTCACTCTGAGCCAGATAACAAAGCATATGCCTACAAGGAATATGTTTAAAACAAAGTTGTTAATAAAGCCTTCAGGTGCAATTGTATTAAAATAAGCTTTGAGTGCTCTTGAAATAATACCCGAATCATCACCGATGGTTCTGTAGCCATCACTTCCGTCAGCAACAGAACGGTAAACAGAATTTGAAAACATGAGCGCAGTACCGGCAATTGTACCGATAAAATACGCAATATGCTGAATATAAGCCTTCTTAAATTTAATTATTGCAAATACAATGACATAAACAGCCAAAACAATATTGTACAGCGTCAGATGCTCAACAATCAAGGTATTGGCAGCACCGAGAATAAGAAGCGGTACTGCTGCAACAGGCGACTGCTTCGGCTTAGCATCACTGTAAATATTTTTGACATAATAAATATATATCAATGTAAGGAAAATTGATGTGGTATAGTTTGCAAAACCGCTTGTCCAGACAATTGCCTGTCTTAACAGAGTAACCGGCATAAGCAGCAGAACAGTTGATATTATAAACACACCGTTTTTCTGCTCACCCGTAAGCTTATTAACAAGAACAATTATGCCTGTCAGGCAAAAGGACATTGCAGCAGACTTCAACAAATTCGAACGGGTAAGTGCAAGTACAATCAGATTGCCGAAATAACGGCCGCTGTAATTATCAAACCAATTTGAAAGACGGTCAAGCCCTATCTGACTTCCCCATGCCCAGTCATCACCGGAATACGGGAACAGCATACATAAAAAAAACAAAAGCACAAAAATTATGCCATATGTTATAAGGCTGCAGCCCTTAAATTGTTTATTAGTAGATTTACTCATAACTCACCCCGAATGATATCATATGTGCTTATTATAAGTTATTTGTCATATAATTGTCAATGCTTGGAAAGAAAGATTTGCTTTTCATAAAAAATAATTGAAGCGCAAGCCTAACGACAAGCGCTTCAATCTGTTAATCAGTTTTTCAAGTTATTAATGCAGTTACCCGGTATCTCTGCCTCGCCCATTCCTCAGCCAAAAACCTTTTTCCATTTCATCCTATATGCCAGTTACTCAGTAAACAAGCGAATCGGCGCATTGTGTTAAAAAGTCCGGAATATAAAAAATCAATTTCCAAAAGCATGTCATCGGTAGAACTCGGTTTCAATACAAGTTATTCTACATAAGCCGTCGTCACGGCTTGTGAATATTTTAACATCAAGTTGTCATTTTTGCAACAACTTTTTAATATTTTTTATAATTTTCCAAAAAGCTGTGTTTAATTGAATTTTGTTTATAGCCGATAACCGTATCAAGATTTACATTCTGCACACTTTTAAAAATATTATATTCAACCTGGGGATTAACCTGCTTCATTTCCCTGATCATATTTTTTATTTCAAGACGCTTTGACAGCTCCTCCCTGTCCTGTGCCGCCTCGGTAAATTTGCAGGCACACTGCAAAAATGTAAGATTATTGTAATCACGCCAATGCTTGATATCGTCCTCTCTTATAAGATACATCGGTCTTATAAGCTCCATACCCTCAAAATTAGTGCTGTGCAGCTTAGGCATCATTGTCTGCACCTGACCGCCGTAGAGCATACCCATCAGTATCGTTTCAATCACATCATCATAATGATGACCAAGCGCAATTTTATTGCATCCAAGACTTTTGGCCTTGCTGTAAAGATATCCCCTTCTCATTCTTGCACAAATATAACAGGGGGATTTTTCTATATGAAATACGGAATTAAAAATATCCGACTCAAAAATCTGTACAGGCACATTGAGCATAGCAGCATTATTTTCAATCTGCTTGCGGTTGGGAGCGCTGTAACCGGGATCCATAACAATATATTCCACCTCAAATGGGAATTTATTGTGCCTTTTAAGCTCCTGAAAAAGCTTCGCCATAAGCATTGAATCCTTGCCGCCTGATATGCACACGGCAATTCTGTCGCCCTCCTGAATCAAATCATAATCATTAATAGCGGCCGTAAATCTACTCCATATACCCTTGTGAAATTTTTTGTTGATGCTGCGTTCAACCTCTTTAGCCTTATCAAACTCCTGTGCCATACTAATTCCCCATCTATAATTATCAATAAAAACAAATATATTACGTATCTTATCACAAAGAGCATTTTCTGTAAAGGAATTAATACGATGTTATGATTGTAAAAAACTTATTATTTTTTGTAAATTGACATAATTTTTATTTGCGTTTTTTATTAATTCTGCTATAATA
>JAIDVA010000160.1 GCA_029059925.1 Eubacterium sp.
TATTTGTATAAGAGACAGAAATAAAATAGCGAGAGTAATCACTCTCGCTGTTTGTTGATAAATTATTGTTAGCTTAGTAAGCGTTGGTTAAACAATCGTAGGGAACGATGCCCACATCGTTCCGCTGGTAGTTGTTCGGTGCGATGTAGGCATCGCACCCTACAAAAGTGTAGAATACGTAGTCGTAGGGGCGCACAGTGTGCGCCCGCCAACATTATTGTTGTGCCCACGGGCAATCAATGATTGCCCCTACGGTAATACCTCAATCCAACATTATTAACATAAACAATAATTTGATATTACTGCTCCTCTTTTTCGGCAGGATTTGAGGAACGAAGTAATTTGCGCACCTCATTATCTGTAAGCTGTCTTGACTTGCCCGTCTGGAGCATACCGAGCTTAACCGGACCGATTGAAATTCTTTTAAGTCTTGCAACCTCTAAATCCACAGCCTCACACATTTTTCTGATTTGTCTGTTTCTGCCCTCACGAAGGATGAATTCAAGAACAACCCTTCCCTCTTCCTCTGTAATTACATTAACATCACAGGGAGCGGTTTTTCTGCCGTCAATCTCGATACCGTTTCTCAATTTATCTAAAATTTCGTCGCTTACTGACGGGCGTACTGTTACGCGGTATACCTTAGCATAGTTATGCTTAGGATGTGTGAGTGCATTTGCAAATGAGCCGTCATTTGTAAGAATAAGAAGTCCCTCGGAATCCTTATCAAGTCTGCCGACCGGATAAACCCTTGCATTGACATCAATAAGATCCATAACTGTTTTTCTGCCAAGCTCGTCAGAGACAGTTGTAACATAACCACGCGGCTTATTGAGCATAATGTAATACATTCTGTCAACCTTATTAATTTTTTTACCGCGAACTGTTACCAAATCCTTTTTAGGATTAACCTTATCGCCTATATGCGCGACATGACCGTTAACCTTAACCTTGCCCATTTCGATAAGCTCTTCACTTTTTCTGCGCGATGCTACGCCACATTCAGCCATAAATTTCTGAAGTCGTACTTCGTTCTTGTTCGGCATAATATTTTACTTCCTCGTCTACCTCTATCGGCAGTCTTTCTATTAATTTATCCTTAGAATATACATACACATAACCGATTCTCTCGCCCTTTTTAACAGGAGCATAAACAAACGGACTATGATATATTTCAATTCTTAAATCTGACAGGATATAATACTTCTGCTGATATGAAGCAGATATTGTATCAACCTGTGCACCGACTACATTTATTTCAAGTTTGTCGGCTACTTCATATTCATTATACTTTTTTTCGCACTCAGACATAAGATTGACATGATCATTCCAGTCATCAGGTGCATTAAGTGTTACGCATATCAGCTTATTGCCGTTATAATTTTTTGATGACACAAGACATCTGCCCGCTTTAGAGGTAAAGCCAGTTTTAATTCCGAAAAAGGCTTCATCCCTTGCAAGCAATTTATTGTGATTGTAAACGGTCACCTTTTTGTCGCTGATAATGATATCAGCACTTTTCATAGCACTGATTTTACAAAAAGTTTCATTCTGCACCGCAGCTGCACCTAAAAGAGCCATATCATAGGCTGTTGAATGATGGTCACCCTCATCAAGTCCTGACGGAGTTACAAAATGCGAGCTTTTCATACCAAGCTCGGCAGCTCGCTTATTCATGAGCTGAGCAAATTCCTCAAGTCCGCCTGATAAAAAATATGCTGCTGCATTTGCCGAATCATTGCCTGATGTCAGCATCATACCGACAATCAAATCATAAAGCGTTATTGTATCATTCGCTCTGAGTCCGAGTGAAGAACCTTCCGTCTGCAGCATTTCGTCATTGATTCTGACAGTTTCATCAAGTCTGTTACTCTCAATTGCAAGCAAGGCAGTCAATATTTTCGTAGTTGATGCAATTGACCTCTGCTCATAAGCATTCCTTTCATAAAGAATTATGCCCGTGTCAGCATCCATGACAATTGCACTTTGTGCAGAATTATCGGCAGCAAAAACAGTAATCGGAAATGCAAATAACAGTGCTAAGAAAAAAGCAAATTTTTTCAACAAAATAATCACCCACATAAATATATGCAGGTGATTATGTTTGCAAAACAATAAATGTGATTATTCAGCTGCTGTTTCTTCTGCAGCCTCGTCCTTTTTCTCAGCCTTAAGAAGCTCAGTGAGTTTATCAACAAGCTCAGGAATCATTGCGATTGCACGGTCAGCAGATGATGTGTAGTTATTAATCAGCATCATTATTAACTTACCGTTTTCAATAACGAA
>JAIDVA010000161.1 GCA_029059925.1 Eubacterium sp.
CTATAGATGCAGGAATCAAAAAAGAGGTTTCGGTTTCCTGTTCGTTGGCAAAAAGTGTTTGCTCTGTCTGCGGTATGGATAAAAGAAGCGGACGCTGTGAGCATATCGGCGGAAGAGAATATAACGGGAAAATGGCGTGTTCCATTTTGTCTGACGTAAAAGACGCTTATGAATTCAGCTTTGTTGCAGTGCCTGCCCAGCGCGAGGCGGGTGTTACAAAGGCATTTGATATTGAAGAAGAGAAGGTAAATATGACAGATATTATAAAAACATTTAAGAGCTGTGATGGCAGTGTTACACTTAGCAAATCACAGGTGAATACGGTTCTTTGCCATATGGATAAGCTCAGCGAGGAGGCTGAACTTGGCAGAGAATATAAAAAATCATTAACGCAGGAGGTTATAGCACTTTGTGCAAAGGCTATGCCTGATATGGACCTGCAGACCTTCAGCGGTGTTGCACAGGTCATGACCACAAAGGAGCTTTTAACCTTTAAAAAGGCATTTTCAAAATCTTCAGGTGTTGATGCAGTGGCACTTCAGCTGAAGCCTGAGCAAACACACAATACAAATAGCGCACATTCAAATTACAAAATTTAGGGAGATGAATATTTATGGCATTTGATAATATTAAACTTGAAAAAGGACTTTACACAACAGGAAAATCATTTACACAGGCACTTGAGGAAATTGACCCGTCAGATAATTATAGGGGAACACCGCTTGAGGGGCTTGATGCGTATGAAAGACAGCTGAAAAGATTTGATATTAAGGTGTCGGGCGCGAATTCCGACCCTGTTTCCAAATTCTTTGCAACGACTGATTCGGCGGCTCTTTTTCCTGAATATATTTCAAGAGCAGTGAAGCTTGGTGTTATGGATAACAACAAGGTTGAGAGAATTACTGCTACTACAACAGAAATTGATGGTATGGATTACCGTTCCATTTATATCGGCAATCAGAATACCGACTTTGAGCTTGAGACGGTTGATGAGGGTACAGCACTCCCTGAGCTCAATATCAAGCTCAATGATAAGCTTACAAAGCTTGAAAAGCATGGCAAAATGCTTGTTACATCATATGAGGCAATCAAATTCCAGAAGCTTGATTTATTTACAACTGCGCTTAAGCATATTGGAAGCAGTATTGCAAACAGTGAATTTTCTCAGGCAATTGATACAATATTAAACGATGAAAATCTTAAGGTTCGTGCTATGCAGTCATCGACTGTATCCTACGCAGATCTTGTAAATATGGTTGCAGATTTTGTGCCGTATCAGATGACAAGTATGGTTGTGAATCCAAGTACACTTGCAAGTATGCTGATTTTGCCGGAGTTCAGGGATTCGGTTGCAGGTCTTGATTTCCATGGTACAGGCAAAATGATTACACCGTTCGGCGCAGAGCTTTTTGTGTCAAAGATAGTTGAAAATAATATGATACTTGCTTTTGATAAAAATTATGCAGTTGAGAAGGTGCAGGCAGGCGGAATTATTACTGAGTTTGATAAGCTTATTGACAGACAGCTTGAGCGTGCTACGGTTTCAACAATTGTTGGCTTTTCAACAATTTACGGCAATGCCGCTACTGCTGTATGTAAATCAAATTAAAGGATTGATGAAATGACAGATTGCAGATTAGTTGAAAATGAGCTTGTTCTTATTCTTCATTGCGATGCTGAAAAGCTTGGAGAATATGAACCATACATAAATAATGCAGCAGCTTGTATATCAACTCATCTTAAGGATATAAAAACTGAAAATGACAGCAGAATTGTCAGACTTTGTGCCGCAAAGGCATATTATCAGATTGTATTGTCAGAAAATGAGGATGATATAACCTCTTTTAAGGCGGGGGATGTCTCTTATACAAGAGCTTCATCCTCTGTTACAAGAGCAAGGGCAATTCTTGATGCGGCTAAGAGTGACTGCAGTGATTTGATTAAGAACAGCAGCTTTTCTTTTGTGACGGTGTGATATGAACAGGGCAGATATGATTAAAAGACAGCTTGATAAGGCAGGCAGGACAGTTTATTTCAAGGATAATAATTGGATGTCAACACCGTTTTGTGCCTGTATTTCACCGCTGTGGAGAAAAAAGACTGCAAATTTTGAGCCGAAATACACTGAACTCGGGCAAAGCTTCAGAGAGTATTATTTATATACAGGACCATATGACCATGATGTTACAGAGCTTTCAGATGAGGCGATGGTGATATTCGGAAAAGATAAGTTCGAAATTAAATGTGCAGACGCTGTTGTTTTTAGTGATGAGATTATTTACTATACGGCAATTTTAAAAAAACTGAAGGGAGAGAACGGTTTTGAGAATTGAAAATGTACTTGATGATATGGTTGATATGATTAAAGCTGATACTTATTTTTCAAATATCCGAGTTATAAAAGCATATCCCTGCTCGACAGCTCCGACACATCTTGCTGATGAGACGATTGCAATTGGCATTGATAAAATAAGTTTTTCATCAATGAGTGTGGATGAAAGCAGCAGGGAGGGCGATATTGCTGTGTTTATTGACATTTTTATTCCGCTTAAACTGAGCAGTTCAAGAGCGTCTGATATTCTTTCAGGCTTATGCAGGTGCTTCAGGGATTTGCATGTTTTGTCGGTTCGTGCTGACAGAATGACAGTTCATGTTGATACTGCAGCGTATTTGCTCAGAACAGTTTTTACCTTTAATAATGAAATTGAGGTGGTTTGATGAATGATGAATTTGATATCTGTGAGCAGATGAGTGAAATAATAAGACTTGATCAGAAGAGATATGATAATGGTGTTGGTGATGCTGAATGAGGCTGAAGTATAAATGGCTTGAGTTTCCATCCAATCCGTATAAAATTGAGATTTCATCATCTGCAAACTGCAACAGTGAATCATTGCCGGGTATGGGCAGTGTTGTTGAAAATATTTCGGTTAATCCGACTGTTGTTTGCGGTAATGGTGAATTTTACGGTGAGGGCTGTGAGGAATACTGTGCAAGACTTAAAAATATGCTTGCAGATACCGAGTCCGGATGGCTATTCATTCCGTCATCACCACCTGTAAAAGCGTTTTTTACTGCTTTTAAATTCAGTAAAAGTGCCAAGAAAAATGCTGTGTCATATTCCTTTGAATTCATTGAGGACTGCACGGACAGAAGACCATATAATGAGCCTGACTTTATAATAGCTGACGGAGTTGAAAATGCTTATGAAATTGCAAATCGATTTGATGTATCTGTAAATGACCTGATGAATCTTAATGATTTTAAATCACCATTTTCTATAGCGAAGGGAGACAAGGTGATACTTAGATGAAAATTGTAGTTAACACAGTTGATGACCGTGAATATGTTCTTGAGAACTTAACTGAAATTAATTTTACACAGACTGCAGATGCGGCTTGTGACTGTTTTTGGGCAGCATTTAAAAGTGACGATATGAAAGGCGAAATAATAACGGTAAGCGTGTTTGATAATGATAAGCTAATATTCAAAGGTTATTGTGATACGCAAAGAATTCGTGAGGATAAAAATGGTGCTGAGGTGTTTTTTTATGCAAGGTCAACAGCTTCATTATTAGTTGATAATGAAGCTATGCCGTTTACATATAATAAGCCGACAGCAAATCAGCTTTGTTTTACTTTTGCTGAGCCGCTTGGATTTCATAGTGATTTGCCCGAAATTGTGACAGAGCAAAAATATGAAATAGCAAAAGGTACATCGTGCTATGGTGCTATAAGCCGTTTTGTTGCACTGACTACCGGCAAGCAGATATATGTAACACCGCAAAACAGTATCAGACTTTTTGAAAAAAGCAAAAATATAAAGAGCCTTGGCGGATATAAAATCCTGTCTGCCAAGGCAGTTATTAACCGCAGTGAGCCCTTGTCTCAGATTTGTTTTAAAAGGGTAGCTTCCTCGGCAGGCTACAGACTTCATACAGCTGCTCAAAGGCAGAAAGATTTTAAGCTGAGTGAAAGAAAGCAATATGTAAATCTTTCTTCCCTTGAACAGTGGCAGAGGGAATATGCAGTTTTGCAGAAGCTTAAAAACTCATATAAGGATTATAAAGTATTAGAACTTACTGTTTCGGGATATGTAAAAGATGAGTTGTATCAACGTTTTTCGTATTCATCAAAAATCGGTGATTTTGATGATTATATATTGGTTGAAAAAAAGTATACTGCTGATAAAAACGGCAGAGTTACCCGACTAATCCTGAAAAAAGAAATTGATGTGAAGGAGATAACCTATGTGGATTAGCAGACAAATTACAAAGACACAGGAAAGCACAGCATTACAGAGTGCGATTAGTACGCTGAACAGCAATGGAGAGGTAGAGGCAGTGTCAACAGGTGCTGAGCGAGGCATCAACATTTATGCACCTTATGGTTATAGCTTTTCTCTGCCTGCCGGTGTGGATATGCTGCTCACTAAAAGTGACGGCGAACAGGCAGCGATAGGAACTTTGATGAAAAACAGCGGTATAAAGGCAGGAGAAGTGAAAATAACCGCTGCATCAGGTGCATATATTCATTTAAAAAATGACGGCAGTGTTGTTATAAACGGACTGCAAATTGACATGGACGGAGTGATTGAGAATGGATAATTGGATAAATACAATTTTAGAAAATTGTGTCACAGCACTTGTCTGTCCTCGCTCGGAATTTTATCCTGACAAAAATTTTGGCAGCCATATTAAAAGTGAAAAATTTTTGCTGGATTCTGAAAGATTTCTTGCCTTTGCCAGACAGGCTTTGTGTGAATTCGATGGGGTATATGTTAAGAGCGCCATTATGAAAAGTGATAGTGTGGATTTTTTGTTGTTGATTAATGATTATGAAAGGGAGGTGAGCATTTCACTGTGAATAAGACATATGAAGAAATACTTGACAGTATGAAAGCTGCATATTTTAAAGAATGCGGCAAGCCGTGTGATTATAACAGCAATACTGTGAAAAGACTTGAGGCTGTAGCAAGCGAGCTGTTTGCGCTTTCGTGCTATGGTGACTACATATTCAGACAGGCATTTATTCAGACCGCTACAAAGGAAAATCTTGACAGGCACGGTGCCGTGAGAGATTGTGTCAGAAAAAGTGCAGCAAAGGCATCTGGCTTTCTTACCTTTTATGTTGATGAGCCTGCGGCTGAAAACATAAATATCGGCAATGGTACTGTATGCTCTGTCGCAGGTAAGCCGTATCTTCAGTATGCAACGACACAGGACGGTGCAATTGAATCCGGGCAGACAAGTGTAACCATTCCTGCAATCGCACTCGGAACAGGCTATTCGTATAATGCCAATGTGGGAACAATTACGGTTATGGTTAATGCTCCCATCGGTATTAGCGGAGTTAGAAATGATGCAGCCTTCAGCGGCGGTTATGATGATGAAAGTGACAGCTCCTACAGAGAAAGAATCATGAAGCATTATTCTGTTTTGCCTAACGGGGTGAATACACAATCGGTTCAAAATGCAGTGATGATGCTTGATTTTGTAACGGATTGCTATATTCCTGATGCGGAAAACGGTGGTGAAATAACAGTTGTAACGGCAACAAAAAGTAATTCTCTTTCACGCACAGAGGAAAATCAGATAAAACAGGCTGTGGGGATAGCAGAGCTGACAGGCTCGGTTGTGAACGTTCAGCTTGCACAGCCGCAGGGCTTTTCATTGTCAGTTGAACTGCATATCCGTTCGGGATTCGATAAGACAGAGATTGAAGATATTGTGGAAAGCACGGTAAATGAATTATGTTCGTCCTGCAGAATCGGCAGGGAATTCGTGCTTAGCAGTATATCAAAGCAGCTGGTTGGGATTGACGGCATCAGCAGTTTTTATGTTTATTCTAATGATGCGTACGGAGAGGTTATTCCATGCGGCAGCAGGAATTACCTTTATCTTGAAGATATGGTGGTGAGGTGTTTTGATTAACAGTCGTTATGAAAGACTGGCTATGCTGTTTGAAAAGCTGGGAATTTCGGCTGTCAGCGGCACAGAGGATAGGGGTGAGCTTATGGCGTATCTGGCAGGAATAGAGCTTATACAAAATGAATTTGAAGATTGTTTTAATCAGCTTTTTGTCGATACGGCATCAGGTTTGGGGTTATCTCAGCTTTGTGAACTGTTTAAAATTGACAGTACGCTGAGTGTTGAAGAAAAAAGATTAAAAATTGCAAAAGGTTTTGCTGATGTATATGGAAATTATATCAGAGGTGATTTCGAAAAAGAGCTTGATAAGCAGTGTCCAATGCTTACATCCGTGCCATTGGACTTTTATATTACAATCAACGGTTCAGTAAAAAATGATTATGATCAGCTGTTAAAGCTTGGCAGAATACTTGAAAATTATCTTCCGCCGTGTACGGTTATAGGCTTTGGAGGCAATGGTTTTAATTTTGATTATTGGGATTCAACACCATATTTGTTTGAAGATTACGACAGCTTTAATCTGAATTTTGAGTTACTTGATGAATTGATGTAGGGAGAAAGAAATGAGCAGTACAAATAAAACAAAAAAGCTTGGGCTTAACAGCTGGATAGGCTCTGATAAACCCAAGAGAATAGATTTTAATACAGATAATGAAATAATTGAACAGGCTATTACACAGCACACTGAGGATAATGTTGTTCATATCGATGACAGCGAAAGAGAAAAATGGAACAATTATATGCACATGGGTATGTATTACGGTGATGGCACAACAAAACGGGTTATTGATACAGGCTGTCCGTTTAAGGCGCGCATGGGCTTTATTTTTGCCAACAGCCGAACCATTACGGTTGCACATTTTGCAGAATCAAAAAACAGCAATTATTTCGGCATTTTCGGATATCTGGCAAATTCGCTCGGTATCAAGCTTAATGCAGACCAGACAAGCTTTACTGTAGAAAACAGTGTGCTTGCAATGACAGCTAATGAATATGCCAATTTTAATCAGTCGGGTGTTGCATATAATTATGTAATGTTCAGATAATTTATTATAAATTAAAAACAAAAATGCGACAGGATTTTTCCTGTCGCATTTATCTTTTCAATAACTTATATTAAATCAATACGTGTATTTATACTAAGAGTTACGATAATACTATTATAGTCAGATATTATATGGGCATTGAAATTAACTATGATAATTTAGCTTTTTCCGTGTTAATTTCGTTTGCACGTATAAATACTTTGCCCTGCTCTATAAACAGGTGCTGCTGTTCGATTGTCATTGAACGAAATACACGTAATAATTCGTCCTCAATAAAATTATTGCAATTACCGGATTGAATATTTAACAGATAATCTGTTGATACATTAAAATATTTTGCCAGTCTTTTTAGTGTTTCAAAATCAGGCTCACTGCTGCCCTGAACATATCCTCCCATTGTTGACGGAGCAATATTAAGCTCATTAGCAACTCGCTTTTGTGTAAGATTTCGTTCTTCTATCAGACAGCGTAGTTTATCACTGAAATTCAAATTTATCACCTCTTTGTCATTCTAAACGATAAAACGAGTAAACAGTTGTAATAACGAGAATATAGTTGACAAAACGAGTATTTAGTTGTATTATTTGGTTGTAGCGGTTTGAATTTTTGTTGTTTGCGAACAAAGAAAGAGTATTAGTTAGGTTATGTATAAAAACAAAAAGAATCAGAAAAACAAAATATATTATTTGTATCTGCCGGTATGGGCTATAGCAGTTGCTGCTTTTGCTTGTATGGCTATAGGTGTATTTATGGGATGTGTCATAAACAAAACCAATGCTTCTGCACAATCCCAGGACAATGTGATTTCATCTGAGACTTTGACGACGAATCATAATTCAACCGACAGCTCAATTCCTAAGGCTGACAAGACACAGTGGAATCTGATTTTAGTAAATAAATGGAATCTTTTGCCTGATAATTATGAGCCGACACTCAAATATCTTCAGAACGGACATGCTGTGGATGAACGCTGTTATGATGATTTGCAGGATATGATGGATGCTTGCAGGTCGGCAGGACTTACACTTGTGATTTGTTCCTCTTACCGTACAATGC
>JAIDVA010000162.1 GCA_029059925.1 Eubacterium sp.
ACCGCGCCACACACCGGTCCGCGGGGCGACGTAGGCATCGCACCCTACGAAAGTGTAGATTGCGTGATTCGTAGGGGCGCACAGTGTGCGCCCGCCAACATTACCGTTGTGCCCACGGGCGAACAATATTCGCCCCTACGCTAAACAATAATTTAAAACAATTCCCTCTTTAATTCAATTGCATCGTCATCTGTAATTTCTCTGATAACACGGCACGGATTACCGGCTGCAAAGCAATTGTCCGGTATATCCCTTGTTACAACACTGCCGGCACCAATAACACAGCCATTGCCGATTGTTACACCGCCTGTTATTGTTACACAGCTTGCAATCCAGCAATTATCACCAATCACAATAGGCTTTGCATATTCATCGTCATAAAGTGTGCCATCAGGCTTTTCTTTTATATTTCTATCCTGATATCTGAGAGGATGCACAGGAGTCATAATTGAAACATTGGGCCCTATTAGTACATTATCTCCGATTTTAACGGGGCAGACATCGAGCACTGTCAAATTGAAATTCGCGTAAAAATTTTCACCCAACGAGGTGAATACACCATAATCAAATTGAACAGGACCCTGAATATAAACGCCCTTTTTACGGTTTGGTATAAGCCTTGAAAGTATTTCCTCCCTCTTATGTTCCTCTTCCTCAAAGGTATCGTTATACATTTTTGAAAGCTTATGTGCTTGTAATCTGAGTGCTGCAAGCTCTTTATCACTTGGGTCATAAATCTTACCTGCAAGCATTTTTTCTTTTTCGGTCATAGTATTACCTCTGCTTTTATTTTTTATAAAAATATTAACTCAGATAAGTTTAGCATATTTAAAAAAATACCGCAACTAAAACTAATATACAAAAATCATTCAGCTGCAAATACCAAAGGCACAGGAAATACCTGTGCCTTGTAATTTAATATGCAATATAGATAATCATAATATCAGAAAATAAATTCCTTAACCACGCCCAAAACCTCTCTTAAATAAAAGGTAGGTTTATCAAAATAGGTTGATGGTGCTGTAATTGTATGTGCATTTTCAAGTCCGTTTTTTGCACAAATCATTTTTGCCCTTTTCAAATGATAATCAGATGATACAACCGCAACCTCTGTACTCAGATTATATTCATCTATAATGTTTTTAGAAAAGGCAATGTTTTCACCCGTGTTCGTACTTTTATCCTCGAGATAAAGCCGATCAGGACTGATTCCGTTTTCAGTAAGAATATTATACATGCACTGCGCCTCGCTGATATCCTCGTTATTCCCCTGACCGCCCGAAAGAATCGCTACACTCTGAGGATTCTCCATAAGATAATCACAGGCAGCATTTATTCTTGAGCGAAGTGTAAAGCTTGGAGTCTCACCACGAACAGCACAGCCAAGAATAATTACAGTCTGCTGATTATCAGCTGTCGTTTTCGCTGAGGCTACAACACTGCCCAGCACTAAAGAAAAGCAAATCAAGCCTGCCGCAAACACAGTAAAAAATGTGTTAAGCAAAATCTTACCCTTTTTGGTTTTATAATGTTTTTTGGAAAATTCAATTAATTTGTTCATAAATATTCCGACAAGAATTGCACACAGTGACATAGCCGCACCAAGAATATTACCTATATTTGATATCATATGAAATACAGGACATACAAACATAAACAAATAATACCCGCCGACACCGATTAATGCCGCCTGAAGCATCAGTTCAATTATCTTCGTTGATTTTTTCATTTCCAATACCCTTTATTTTTTTATATCCTTTTATAATGATAAATACCAGAACTGCCGTTATAGCAATCATAATATAAGGAGTGAAATAACCCCAACGTGAAACATCAATAATTCTCGCAAACATTATCAGAGGAAAAATAACTGAGGTTGAAATCAATACAAGTCCTTTTTTGGCCGAAAGATTTATTATTTCATTTTTTGAAAACAGAAGATGCAGTCTTGTTATTGATACAAAAAACACAAGGTTACCGGCAACAATTGAAAAAAGCGAAACTGCTGCAAACATAATCTCCCAATGCGTATAAAACAAAATCGGAAATGCCCATATACAATAAAGCTCGGTTATGCTGCCAAGAAGTGCTGCAAAAACTGCCATAAACAGCGATGCCACAAAACCGATTTTGAAATCGTTAAGAAGCTTATCCTTTTTACTCACATTGCTTTCAACCACCTTAATAACCGGCTCAGGCTTTAACCCTGTTAAAAGCTCATCAATTGTTATATCAAGCTCCTTCGATATTATTGGCAGCAAGGTTATATCCGGAAAACCGTCTCCGTTTTCCCACTTTGATACAGCCCTGTTGCTGACATTAAGCAGCTCGGCAAGCTGTATTTGTGTAAGTCCTTTTTCTTTTCGCTTGGCATTAATTATCCTGCCTGTTGTTTTTGCGTCCACGGCTATCCCCCCTGTGTTATTATTGTAGCAGATGAGCCGAAAAAACACAATGCACGGATAAAAGAAGAATTCCACGAAGCGTGGAATTTACCGAAATTACGTTAAAATTCAACTCACTGCCCACATATTCTTTATCTGTGGTTTTAATCTTTCATAAGTCCATTTCCTTTCGGAATTACTATAGCTATTTGGATCATTAACTGTAATTTCACCGTTATTATAAGCCGTAAGCACAATAAAATGTCCTTTTGCTGTGAAATCGCCTTCACCTACTGAACAGATAATTGCTCTATCCTGCTGCAGATTATTTTTCACAACATTTTCATCAAGCGGTATTTCCTGCACATCAAGACCAAGCTTTTTACCACCCTCACTTATCAGTGACCATGAGGAACCAACACCATCAACATAATAGCCGTTCTTATCAGCAAAACGAGCAACATAATCAGGTGACAGCTTGGTATCCTGCAAATAATACACCGCCACCATTGATAAGCAGGTTGGCCCGCAGCCATCCAGACCAACAATTCCATTACCATACGGAGCATAGCCCCACTGTGTATCCCACTGGATGAATAGAGGAACTCTGTCGCAATTTTTATATTTTTTCATATTCACCTTGCGACTTTTGCCCTTTTCTTTGGGATATTCAAAAACAAACTGTTCACTTTCAGGAGCTTTTGCCAAAAGCTTGATCAGCGACTCCGGGTATTCATCTATCGAACAGTCATTTTTATCCGCGTAATTTTTCACCTTATCGTATGCCTCATTATAATCTAAGGTCGATTCAGATGAAGCTGATTTTGGCTCAGAAAATCCATCGTTATTTATTGTATCACTTGTCACCTTGAACGCAATAAATAATGACACTATAATTACACATAAAATCAACAAACTAAATACTTTTTTTCTGAATATGTTCGACATATACAAAAACCTCCTTTTGATATAAGCAATGCGTATTGCACATACATCATATATCAAAAGGAGGTTTAATGCTTTAAGTCTATATAACAAAAAACTTAATATTTTCTTACTTTTATTTCCTAAGCGGCAGGGTTACTAAAAAATCAGTGAATTCTCTGTTGCTGCTTGCACCTATTGTGCCATGGTGCAGTTCAACAATTTCCTTAGCTATTGCAAGCCCTAAGCCTGCACCGCCGTTTTGCGTGCCCCTTGCACTGTCTGCTCTGAAAAACTTTTCAAATATCAAATCAAGCTTTTCCTTTGGTATTTCATCACCTGTGTTTCTGACACAAATATAGGCAAACTGCTCATCTGCCTTTGCAAACAACCGCAGCTGTGTATCGGAATAACTATAATTAACTGCATTTCGCAAAAGATTGTCAAACACTCTTGCAAGCTTATCAGCATCTGCAATCAGTGTAATATTGGATACAATATTTGTTTTGACAGAAATATTTTTCTGTGCAAATACAGGGTAGAATTCCTCAACAATCTGATTCAAAAGCATAGACAAATCAACCCTGTTGTTCTCAAGAACAACACTTTGCAGATTAAAGCGAGTAATATCAAAGAATTCATTAATCAGCTGTTCAAGGCGGTATGCCTTATCAAGCGTAATGCCCGTGTATTTTACACGATGCTCCACAGGTAAATCGGGAGATTCCTGCAAAAGCGTGAGATAACCGATTATGGATGTGAGCGGTGTTTTTAAGTCATGTGCAAGGTAAACAATCAAATCATTCTTTTTCTGCTCAGCCTCACGTGCTGCTCTTTCTTTGAACAAAAGCTCATTCTCAACCTCAAGCACCTTGATTTTAAAGCTGTCCATTATTCGGGGATAATTTATGCTTTCTCTTTTTTCAGCTGTCAGATTTGAAATTGCCCTGTAGCTTTTTTCAACATAGCCTGCTGTCTTTATCATAAAGTGCAGTGTCAGCATAATTATAAG
>JAIDVA010000163.1 GCA_029059925.1 Eubacterium sp.
TTGTATAATACATATATATCCACCTTATTTGTATTATACACTAAGCATTCAAAGAAGTGCTTGACGAGCATTCGTTTGAATGCTATGATTTTTCTGTAATTGCACAGCTCCATTGCCGCCGCAAAAAAGGTCTGTTTCAATAAGCTTGAAACAGACCTTTTTTATTTATTCACATTCACAACGCACTTAAACACGTGCTACCATTTCGCCGTATTCTTCCTTGCTCTTACGGATAAATTCTTCTACCTGCTTTGCAGACGGCATTGCATCTGAACAGGAATGAGCAGAAATAAGGATTGATGCTGATGCTGAACCGAACTCAAGGCACTCAATAATCTCCTTACCCTGTAAAAGACTGTAAAGGAAGGATGAGCCATAGCCGTCACCGCCCCCAAAGCCCTTGAGCTTTACAGCCGGGAAAGGCTTGATTGAATAGAATTTGCCGTCATTTGTATAGGCAGTTGAGCCCTCCTTGCCATGCTTGATTACGCAGATTGCAGCGCCAAAGGACTGCCAATACTTTGCAGATTCAGGATCAGACTCCTTAACACCTACGATACCTTCCGTCAGATCAAATTCCTCTCTTGAACCCATAATAATATCTGCATTCTGAGCAACAAGGCTGTAGTAAACAGCAATTTCGTCCTTTGAGGTCCATGTATATTCACGGTAATCAATATCAAAAATAATTCTTACATTATTCTTTTTAGCAAGCATCATTGCCTTAAGGCAAGCCTCGCGTGAAGGAGACTTTGCAAGTGCTGTACCACTGATAACAATTGCCTTAGCAGATGCAATATATTCCTCCTTAATATCCTCAGGAGCCATGCAAAAATCTGCAACATTGTCACGGTACATAAGGATGGATGACTTTTCTTTTGAAAGAATTTCAGTAAACGTAAGACCTAAGCACTCACCATTTTTAGCCCTTGTAATCTGGCTTGTGTCGATTCCCTCTTTATCAAAATAGTCAACAACGAAATCACCGAACTGGTCATTGCTCACACAGCCGCAGAATCCAACCTTGCAGCCAAGTCTTGCAAGACCAACAGCAATATTTGCAGGTGAGCCGCCTACATATTTATTGAAATTTGATGACTGACTAAGCGGCATATACATATCTGTGGGGTTAAAGTCAATCGCAATTCTGCCGATTGGAATAAAATCAAGCGGCTTTGACATATCAAATTCTACATACTTCATAATTTTTACCTCTTAAATATATTTATGTGATTACTGATTGAAAGCTAAAATAATTTTCATCTTTCTCGCTTATGCCTTGTTATCTGTACCGAAAATTAAAATGTGCTTTTTAGCATTCTGATAAGCACCCTCAACCTCAGCAGCCTGCAGGTCATAATAACCATTAATACTGCCATCATTATAGCACTTATGAACCGTGTTTTCAACCATATCAAAG
The DNA here is from genome assembly GCA_029059925.1 of Eubacterium sp. Classification (GTDB taxonomy): domain Bacteria; phylum Bacillota; class Clostridia; order Oscillospirales; family Acutalibacteraceae; genus Eubacterium_R. The sequence goes on from JAIDVA010000163.1 coordinate 1,421, forward strand.
GTAGCTGTAGCAATATTTATTTTCTTTATTCCGGTGTGTGAACACTTAACAAAATCATCAGGAGTAATGCCTGTTCCGCCGTGAAGAACAAGCGGTACATCGGTATTTTTTTCAACCTCTTCAAGAATATCAAATCTGAGCTTTGGTGTGCTCTTATAATTTCCGTGTGCATTACCGATTGCAATTGCAAGTGCATCCACATTTGTCTCAGTCTCAAAACGAACTGCATCCTCAAGCTTGGTGCAGTTTATAGCAATATCCTCTGAGCCATCCTCTGAACCGCCGACACAGCCGATTTCAGCCTCAACAGCCGCATCATAATCCTGTGCCATTTCCATAACCTTTTTGGTCATAGCAATATTTTCATCAAGCTCAAGGTGTGAACCGTCAAACATAACAGATGTGAAACCCAAATCAAGAGCCTGACCGATTTTCTCCAAAGTCTTTCCGTGGTCAAAGTGAACAGCAACAGGTGTGTCTGCAGCCTCGGCAGCAGCAACCATTAACGGACCGATTACCTCAAGTGGACTTTGCTTTAATCTGACTTCGGCAATCTGCAAAATAACGGGCGCATTCAGCTCCTTAGCTGCCTTGAGTACACCCAAAACCATTTCCATATTAGCGACTGAAAAAGAGCCGACCGCATAATTGCCCTCCTGCGCATCTGCCAGAAGGTCACGCATATTAACAAGCATTTTTATACCCCTTTGAAATATATTAAAAATATTATTTTATATTGTTAAAAGAAAATATTAGAGGGAGAGAAATTACTCAAAATTTTGTTTTTTGTGAGAACAAATCTCACAATTCTATACATTAGTTATACAAATATGTTTTTAACTAATGGATTTTTTCGTTAGGCAAGGCTTTGTCAAAATTTCATCGACGGGAACATATGCGGATATGTGACCGAGTGAAATTTTGTCAATAACAAAGCATAACGGAAAAAGACATAGTTAAAAAGCGAGTTGACAGTAAGCCGAGTTCTGTCGTGGACAATCATCTATCTCGACGCAAAATTGCTTTTACGCTCCAGCCATCCTTCAAAGTTATGTGTCGAGCAAACAACCCTTTAGTCGATGTTGCAGCGGATGGGGTTTACATGGCAGCGGATGTCTCCACCCGCTCGGTGAGCTCTTACCTCGCCTTTCCACCCTTACCTTGCAAGCAAGGCGGTTTATTTCTGTTGCACTTTCCCTAAGGTCACCCTCGGCGGCCGTTAGCCGTCATCCTGCTCTGTGCTGCTCGGACTTTCCTCATGCTGCAAATACAGCACGCGATTGCCAAGTCAACTCGCATATATATTTTATTAAACTTAACTTTCAATGTCAACATAATTTACAAATTGTTAGTTGAAATTCATAATAATATGAGGTAAGATAGGTTATAAACCTGAGAAAGATTTTTTCAGGTGCGGCAATACTAATAACTGAAGGTGATAATATGCCTCGTTTTGAGAACAATGGCTTTAACCCTGAAAAGCGAAATAAAAATAACGATTTGGACAGAACAGTACCAATTCATGAAAATTATTATGGCTACAGTCCTATTGATTTAAACTTTAATGACCGACAGCGCAATAATAGATCTGTGAAGGATAATCAGGGCGGAATAAATCCGTGTAATGATTTTGATGATAATGATAATTATAATCCAATACCGAATAATTATTACACCCAACCAAGAAGCAATAATATTCCGCAGCATTTTGTAAGCGAGAGCGCAAGCGATTTTGACAGAGCAACGACCAGACAGCCTAAAAGGCAAACAGCTAAATCGGACAAGCCTCAGAAAAGCAGAAAAAACAATCAGCCTGATAATGGTAAAAAATCTGCAAAGGGCAAAATACCTAAAATATCCATCGGCAAGCAAATACTGCTGTTTATATTAGTGCTTGTGCTTATAATGGTAGGCAGTGTATCGGTTGTTATGGGCAGGGTCAATTATAACGATAAAAGCGAAAACACATCTGTCTCTGCCGGCTCACTGCAAAGCAGTGGAATGATTAAAAATATTCTGCTGCTCGGTGTTGACGCACGTGCCGGTGAGGAAGGCGACCAGACACGTTCTGACACAATGATGCTGATATCGCTTGATATGAAGCATCACTGCATAAAGATGATATCATTTCTGCGTGACACATGGGTATATATCCCATCTCTCGGCTATGAACAGCGACTCAATGCAGCGTGCTCGTCAGGCGGTTACAGTGGTGTCGTGGATGCAATCGAGTACAATTTCGGAATAGATATTGACGGCTATGCTGTGGTTGATTTTGAAATGTTCAAGGTGCTTGTTGACAGTCTTGGCGGTGTTGAGGTTGATGTAACCGAAGCAGAAGCAAACGAGGTTACCAACAATCCGTACAGATATGACTATGTAACACTTGAATCAGGAAAATATAAACTGTCAGGCGAACAGGCACTCGCATATTGCAGAATAAGAAAAATTGATACTGACTTTGTAAGAACCGAGAGACAAAGAACGGTTATGAACGCTATACTGACAAGTGCAAAGCATTCTAATCCGTTTAAGCTATACAAAATGGCTTTCAATTCTGCACCGTATATTGAAACAGATTTAAGCAAAGGTGAGCTTGTAAAATTAGCAATGCAGGCAGCTGCTTGTATCACAGGTGATTTTCACCAGACTAAAGTACCGTTTGAGGGAACATGGAGCTATGCAACAATCAAGGGCAACAGCGTAATCAGCATTGACACACAGGAAAATAAGGATATGCTGATAGATTATATTTATAATAAAAGCTCGTCGGATATAAAGGCAGAAGACACAACCGAATAAAGCAATAAACCTCCGCTATGAATTATAGCGGAGGTTTTTGCTTTGATTTATCAGATAAATTATTGTTTATATTAGGATGTTACACACCCTAATAATCCGTTTTTAATTCGGTAAATATTTTAAATTTAATTTTATGTACCATTCTTTTGTGTCGCAAAAGAACGAAAGGCAATAGAGAATAATCAGAACCTGCCAAAAATGCAGAATTAAAGCGAATTTTAAAGTTTTCGATGTTGCCTTGCGATAGCAAGGCTGCCACCTCAAAAATCAAAATTCATCTTTACTTCAAGCATTTTTGGTCTGCGAGTTTAAATTTTGCCAATTTGTTCTTAATCAAGGCATAAAAGCACAGGAATACTTTATGTATTCCGAGCATTTTTAACAAAGAGTAAGGGCAAATTGGCTAATTTAAACCACGGTTCTGATTACTCTTTATTGCCTATAAGAAAACGAATCAGGGGGAAGGCAT
>JAIDVA010000164.1 GCA_029059925.1 Eubacterium sp.
AAGTGCAAGATAAACAATCGTAGGGAACGATGTGAACCCTTTTGTCACTGCGTGACATTTCCCCTGACAGGGGAATAACATCGTTCCACGGTGTGATGTGGGCATCACACCCTACGAACCACGTAATCTACACTATCGTAGGGGCGAACATTGTTCGCCCGTGGGCACAACGATAATGTTGGTGGGCGCACACTATGCGCCCCTACGATAAATAATAATTTAACACAAAAGATAGACCAAATGGAACATAACATATGAACATTAAAATTATAAAAGCCACAAAAGAAAATATAACTGACATTGCCTTGATTGAGCGTGTCTGCTTTTCCATCCCTTGGACAGAGCAGAGCATTGCCGATTCAGTCGGCAGTGACAATACATATTTCAATATTGCCTATGCTGACGGCAAGCCTGCCGGCTATATGAGTATGCAGGTCTGCTGTGGTGAAGGCGACATAATGCGTGTTGCGGTTTCGCCTGATTTCAGGCGGCTTGGCATAGGCAGGGCACTTTTAGAGGAATGCTTTTCAGCAAATAAGCTGGATGCTGTTTTCCTTGATGTGAGAGAAAATAATATGCCTGCCATAAAACTGTATGACTCCTTTGGTTTTGAAAAAATCGGCTTGCGTAAAAACTATTATTCCAACCCAACCGAAAATGCAGTTATGATGAAAAAAAAGTTTTCCAAAATTGCTTGGAGTGATAATAATAAGCTGTTTGATTTGTATGACGGTATTATCGGACGAGATTTAAAAAAGTTCCCTTGTATCTGTCCGCTATGCAATAGAGAATCTGTGCATTTTTACTTTCACAGATTTAAAAACATAGATAATAAAAGTGGACTTTGGATATGGTGCAGTGAGTGCAAGTCTTATATTCATTCTTTCGGACAGGTTCCTGATTGGTGGAACAATTGTAATGAAATTGAATTCAGCAGTTTGACAAGCGAACCGAATTATCTTGAAATTAATAAAAGCGTAGTTGATAAATGGATAGAAAAATTATGATTGTATAAAGGGAGTTTTTATATGAATGACTTTCAGATTGAATTTATGCAGCATTTGTCATTAATTCAGGAGCGCAATGTTCAAATTGCATTGTCAAAGCACAGTAACATTGAAAATTTAGAAGATATATTATATGAAACAACATTTGATTTAATTACAGATATATTGACATTGGCAGACGGATATGACAGTAG
>JAIDVA010000165.1 GCA_029059925.1 Eubacterium sp.
TCTTTCTTCATATTATCACCCTGAAGGCGTGACATTACATTGATAACTCTTTCCTTTAGACTTTCTCTTTCAATCGGCTTGACATCATTAATTTCAATACTGATTGGTTCATCAGAATAAGCAAGTTCTATTACTTCAGAATCAATATCCTTAAAGCAAATTCTATATTTTCTGTTTTTAGGTATAACAGAGGTATCACCCTTAACCTCAATAGTAAGCTTAGCAGTATTTGTACGTTCATCATATGTATTTTTGAATATAGTTTCGGCAGTATGATTGTCAAAATCAGTCCTGCCATTATCCTCATACATTATAAACTCATTATTACCCTTGAATGCCCACACCTCTAAATTCTCAGGATTACCGCAGAAATTGCCCTCATCGGCAGATAATGGAATAACTGCTCCTGCTTTAGCGAGAACAGGTATGGTATATAATTCTCTGTTAAGCTTCAGCAGCTCTGAGCCGCGATATTTCTGAAGTGTGAAGATATCGGTATATTCACCATCAGGAATCCACGCAGCAACACTGCCCATATTTATGCTCTTATTCTGTGGTGAGGTAATGGGACATACCATCAGCTCGCTGCCAAACATATACTGATTCGGCACGTTATAAGCATTTTTATCATTTGGATAGGAATAATACATCGGCTCACAAAGAGCAATACCATCCTTGTGACATCTGTGGTTCATAGAGAAAATATATGGTATCAGCTTATGCCTGAAATTAAGCCATTGCTTTGCACTTTGGTATACATCCTGTCTGTATTTCCAGGGCTCTTTGCCAAGCAGCTGCAAAGCAGTTGAATGAAGTCTTAAAATTGGGGAAAATGCACCAAACTGAAGCCATCTTAAATATAAATCATCATCGCGCGAGCCCATATGATGTCCGCCGATATCATGGCTCCACCATCCGTATGCTGCATTAGCAGCAGTAGCAGTAAAATACGGCTGAAAATCAAGCACCTTCCAGCTTATTGCAGTATCACCTGAAAAGCCCAGCGGATACCTGTGTGAGCCTGCACCTCCATAGCGTGAAAGTATAAGCGGAATATCACCGTTTTCGGCATTATCGAGATAATGATAATGGTTAAGTGCAACAAGCGGGTCAAGTCCCTTTACCTCTGACTGCTTACCCTGCTGCCAGTCAATCCACCAAAAATCAACGCCATCTTTTTCATACGGCTTATGCAGAATATCAAAATATGAATTCCAGAAAGCGTCGCTGCCGCATTTGAATTTTACCTGTTTTTTGCTTGACGGGTCAATTCCGTTCGCCCTCGCCATAGGCTCATACATATCTTCATAATGTCTTACACCGTCAGCAGGATGCAGATTAAGCGTAATGTGCAGATTTTTTTCCTTTAATTTCTTTAAAAATTCCTTGTAATCAGGGAACAGATTAGTATCCCATGAATACCCTGTCCAACCGTTGATTTTTTCACCGAACTGCTTTTTAATATCAACCCAATGCCAATCCATATCAACAGTTGCAACAGTCAGCGGAATCTGCTCTTTTTCAAATCGGTTCATCAAATCAAGATATTCCTGCTGGGTATATGCGTGGTAACGGCTCCACCAAACACCAAGAGCAAAACGAGGAACCAATGGTGTAGGAGAGCTGATTGCATAAAAGGCTTTTATAGTCTCTCTGTAATTTTTACCATAAGCAAAAATGTAATAATCTTTTGATGCCTTGCCCCTTGGCACAAGAAAGCCTTTGTCATCAAGCAAAACGCTTTTGCTGTCATCAAAAAGATACAAACCATTTTCAGTGATAAAACCATCCTCAAGCGATATCCTGCCAAAGGTATTATCAAGAGTACGATAGGTACCCTTTAAATTTTTCTGCTCTGAGAAAAGCTCTGTTTTGCCGGTATCCTTAAAATAGACACTATGTGGCTTTTTACTTTTTAGAGTAAGGATGATATCATCTGTCTCAATGGTAATTTCCTTGCCGCTTTTGTTAACCTGCATATTGCCCGCAGGGAATTTACGATTCCATATGGCATAGCTTGCAAGGTCGGTAAATGCACCCTTTTCAACTCTTATCAATCTAGAGGTGAGATATGTAATTCTTAAATCACCGTCAATATAAATCTGCGAACGATCTGCTTTTGCATTTGTCTGAACAACTAAAGCCGGTTTGAGCATAGTTTTAACTCCTTAAATTTATTCACCTGAAATAACATCTAAATTATTGTTTATCTTAGTAAGCGTTGGATAAACAATCGTAGGGAACGATGCCCACATCGTTCCGTTGGTATGTG
>JAIDVA010000166.1 GCA_029059925.1 Eubacterium sp.
ATGAAGAAGAGAATACCGATAAAGCCACCAATTTTGCCCATATCAGCAAATACCTTAGGCAGTGATACAAACATTAAGCCCGGGCCTGCAGACATACCTTCTCTGCCCATAAATACGAATACTGCCGGCACAATCATAAGTCCTGCAAGCAGAGCTACGATAGTATCGAAAATCTCAATTTGATTAATAGATTTCATCAAATTGGTATCGTCCTTAACATATGAACCATAAGCTACCATAATGCCCATTGATACACTGATTGAGAAGAATAGCTGTCCCATTGCATCCATAAGTGTAACAAAGAAGTCTTTGAAGGTGACATCTGTAAAATCAGGCACAATGTAAACCTTTAATCCCTCAAGACCGGTTCTTGTAATACCGTTTGTGTCAGTATAGCTGAGTGTAAGTGAGTATACTGAAATGCCGATAACAAGGATTAACAATATCGGCATAAGTATCTTACTTGACTTTTCGATGCCCTTATCAACGCCTCGGTATACAATGAAGGCGGTGAATCCAAGGAAAATGAACATCCATATCAGCGGCTGCCATTGACTTGTAATGTATGATGTGAAGTAGCCATCCTCAGCTGCCTGAATACCCTGTCCGCTAACAAATGTGAAAAGGTATTTTAATACCCAACCGCCTATTGTGCAGTAGTAGGGAAGAATAATTACAGGAACAAGTGTTGCAATATGACCGATTCCACCCATTTTTTTATTGATTTTTCCGTAAGCAGTCAGCGGACTCTGCTTGGTTTTTCTTCCGATTGCAATTTCTGTTGTTAGCAGGGCGAAGCCAAAGGTAAGTGCAAGTATGATGTAGCAAAGGATGAATAAACCGCCGTTATCCTTTGCTGCAAGATAAGGAAATCGCCAAATATTTCCAAGTCCTAGGCGCTGCCTGCCGCAGCAAGTACAAAGCCTATTGAGCCTGTAAAGCTGCTACGTTTTTTTTCACTCATAATTTCTCCTTAATCAGTTTTTCGAGCAATTATTAATTTTGCTCATGTTATTTATTATAATCATATAAGTTTTTGGTAATAATTGCAAGTCTGTACACTAC
>JAIDVA010000167.1 GCA_029059925.1 Eubacterium sp.
ACCGGACTTGAACCGGTACGGTATTGCTACCGAGGGATTTTAAGTCCCTTGCGTCTGCCGATTTCGCCACACCAGCGTGCAATAAATATGATAATAGATTTTTAATCCAAAGTCAATACTTAATTTAAAATTTATCATTAAAAATCTATATATTTATTACATCAATTAACCACATTCTGCGGTTTGCCGTCAAGATAAGCTGCAATATTTTCTTCAAGAATTCTCAACAATCTTGCACGCGTTTCCTTTGCAGCCCATGCAATATGAGGTGTAATATAACAGTTTTTTGCTGTAAGCAGGGGATTATCTTTTCTCGCAGGTTCAGTTTCCAGCACATCCAGACCGGCTGCCATTATATCATCGTTATTAAGTGCATCAGCAAGAGCCTGTTCATCAACAACTGGACCGCGTGATGTGTTGATAAATATAGCCGTACTTTTCATTTTTGATATAGTTTCTTTATTAATCAGACCTGTTGTTTCAGGCGTAAGAGGGCAATGGCAGGTGATTATGTCACTATTGGAAAGAAGTGTATCTAAATCAACAAATTTAACAGTTATCAAATTACCCTTATCCTTCGGTCTTGGTGCATAAGCAAGCACATTCATATCAAAAGCTTCTGCAAGCTTAGCCACCTTCTGTCCGATTGCACCAAAGCCGATAATACCAATCGTTTTGCCTGCAAGCTCTGTAAGCGGTTTTTTCCAAAAGCAAAAATCAGGGCAAGCACACCATTCGCCATTCTTCACAGCATTTGAATGCAAGGTCACCTCATTTGTAATCTGCAGAATAAACGCAAACACAAGCTGTGCAACAGCATTTGTAGAATAGGAAGGGATATTACATACTGTTATTCCAAGCTCCCTTGCATATGCGCAGTCAACAACATTATATCCTGTCGACTGTAAGCCGATATATTCAAGCTCAGGTGACAGAGCATCAAGTATTTCTTTTGTAATAATAGTTTTATTGACTATAAGTATTTCAGCGCCCTTTGCTCTCTCTACAATCTGTTCAGGCGAGGTTCTGTCATAAACGGTATAATCCCCAAACCTTTTTATTCCATCCCAGCTGAGATCACCCGGATTCGTTGTAATACCGTCAAGATTAACTATCTTCATAAAATCACATCCATATTTTTTTCATTTCTAATTATAGCCTTAATAATTCAAAAAATCAATATAACCTTGATAGTTTTAGTATAATAAGTTATAATTACATCATAGATATTTAACGGTGGTTATATGAAAAAATTACTTGTTATTATCTTTACTTTCGTATTTACTTTTGTAAGCTGTGTCGGAATTAATTACCTTATGCAGGAAACTGTTGAGACAAACAGCAATGCAAATCATAACAGAGTAAATCTTGTTATTGATGCAGGTCACGGTGGAATTGATGCAGGTACAATCGGCGTTGACAGCACTAAAGAAAAGGGAATTAATCTTGATATTGCACTAAAGCTGTATGATTTTGCAATGGTAAGCGGAATACCAGCCTTTTTAGTGCGTGACGGTGATTATCTTGTATACAGCGAAAATGACGATAAAAGCCGTTCTGACCTCTATAATCGAATGGATTACATAAACAGCATTAATAACAGCACACTCATTTCAATTCATCAGAATCATTTTGAAGACGAAAGGGAATGGGGGATGCAGGTATGGTACTCACCGAATGACGACAAAAGTAAAATAATTGCTGACAATATATTGAATATTACTAAAGCGAATTTGCAAAAGGATAACACTAGACTGAATAAAAGATCAGACAGCAGCTATTATCTGCTTTATAAGGCAAAGGTTCCTTCGGTAATGGTTGAGTGCGGTTTTATGAGCAATAGTACAGAAAATAAAAAATTACAGGATGATCAGTATCAGAAGCAGCTTGCATATTCAATTTTGCTTGGTTTTTCTGAATATCTGACTAAGGAGTTATAAATGGCTAAAATTAAATCAATTTATGTTTGCAGCGAGTGCGGCTACGAATCACCGAAATGGTTTGGTAAATGTCCTGGCTGTGGCGAGTGGAATACAATGAATGAAGAACTTCCTAATTCTACACCTTTAGGGAAGACGAAAGGCTTTGGATCTGCTG
>JAIDVA010000168.1 GCA_029059925.1 Eubacterium sp.
TAATAACCCCCTCTTGACATTGTGCCGCGCGTACCCCGGCACACAGCGGCACAGGCAGCTTTCGTAGGGGCGAACATTGTTCGCCCCTACGATAAATAATAATTTATGAGGCTATTTATGAAAGAATATTTTGATTATATAAAAAGCTTTAGTACAAAGAAAAAGATTTTTTGCTCTTTATCATTATTTGCATTTTTATATGAGTTGTTTGTCGCTATTGCTTTAATATTTACGTATTGCGGACTTGAGGATATATTCAGGGCAAGCAGGATTTATTCAGTTTTAGAGATGCCTATAATTGCGTGTGCTTATTTTCCGCCGATTGCGGTATATTTTCTTCTGTTCCCGATAATGTATATAGTAACCAATTGGGTGTTTCTGCACAAAAGAGAATTTGATGTTTCAATCGTTACATTTAATTTCGTTTCTCAGCTTATACATCCTGCAACGTTTGTATGGTTTATTATTTTTCTGGCTGCAATTTTGAATGCTTTCGGTGTTTTTGATTTTTAGCTGATAAGAGGTGTACTATGAAAAAAAGTAAAAAGCTGTTGATTCTGGCATCCGCCTTTGTGCTGACAGTTCTTGCTGTGTGTGCAATTGTCTTTTGTCAGAAGGCTGCAAGTCCGATTAAGGAAAACAAGAATAAATACGATAATGTAATCAGTATTGATGATTATAGTATAGAATATAACGGTAAGGTTTACAGATATTTTGACGAGTCAAAGTATTATGAATTAATTAAGGATGAAAAAATATATGAGAAAAAGGATAGTATGTTCCCCGAAACCTATTATACCTTGAAGAATGATGATAACCATGACTTTATATATGTAGGAGTTTTTAGAGACAGCGAGCTTTATACGGCCCTTCCGATTAGCGATTATAATGATGTTATTAAGGGTGAGCCGACATCAATCATTATAAGCAAATTGGGATATGAGATTGAAACAGAACAAATCAGTGATAATCCTGCAGCAATTGAAGAGGCTGTTGCTTATAAAACTTTTGAATACAGTGCGGAAAATTTAAAGACATATAATAAGCGTGACCACGACGGTTGGTATTATATCTATGTTTTTTATGATAATCTTCCTATTGCAAGCAATGTCACGGGTATAACCATTGTTGACTACCATGGCGAATATATGCTTTTATGCAGCACAACGGATAATACCTATTCGGGCATTATAATGGAGAAGGGTGCACTTACAGATTTGATTGAGAATATGAAAATGCAGCAGTATAATCCGTAAAAAATAAACACCTTGCAGTTTTGTACCTGCAAGGTGTTTTGCTGTATAGATTTAATTAATCCGGATAGCCGTTTGGATTCTGGCTCTGCCATCTCCAGCTGTCCTCACACATTTCCTCAATTCCTCTTTCAGCCTTCCAGCCGAGCTCGTTAAGTGCCTTGCTCGGGTCTGAATAACAGGTAGCAATATCACCTGCACGGCGAGGACCGATTTTATAAGGGATTTCCTGACCTGATGCCTTCTCAAATGCTTTTACCACATCAAGTACGGAGTAGCCTGTACCTGTGCCGAGGTTGTAGATAAAGAGGCCGTTTTCACCCTCAACCTTTTCAACAGCCTTGAGATGACCGAGTGCAAGGTCAACAACGTGAATATAATCTCTTACACCTGTTCCGTCCGGAGTATCATAATCATCACCCCATACGTTCAGAAATTCTCTCTTTTTGATTGCAACCTGTGTGATGTATGGCATAAGGTTGTTTGGAATACCGTTCGGATCTTCACCCATTGTACCGCTTTTGTGCGCACCGATTGGATTGAAGTAACGAAGCAGGCAGATTGACCATTCCTTGTCAGATACATAAAGATCCTTGAGTATGCACTCAATCATATATTTTGTTCTGCCGTATGGGTTGGTTACACCGCCAACCTCCATATCCTCTGTAAGAGGGGATACATTGTTCATACCATAAACTGTAGCAGATGATGAGAATACGATTTTTTTACAGCCGTGTTTTCTCATAACATCAAGCAGTACAAGTGTTCCGTTAACATTGTTATCGAAATATTCAAGCGGTTTTTCAACACTTTCACCAACTGCCTTAAGTCCTGCAAAGTGGATAACTGAGTCGATATTTTCTTTTTCAAAAATCTCGCTCATACCTTCTGCATCGCGGATGTCGCACTCATAGAATTTGAAATCCTTGCCGACTAAAGCCTTGATTCTGTCATAAGAGCTTTTTTTGCAGTTGTAAAGATTATCAACCACAACAACCTCTGCTCCTGAGTTCATAAGCTCAACACAGGTATGTGAGCCGATGTAGCCTAAGCCGCCTGTAACTAATACTGACATAGTTTTTCCTCCATATAATTTGTTTTTATATTTATTGCAGGAGCAATTTTTGAATTATCCCTGCACAATAAAAGCTTAGTAAGCCTTGCCCCAATAGAGCATCTTTTTAGCAGGCTTGCCGCAGCATACGCATACGTCTGAAAGCTGTTCCTCATCAAAAGGTATACAGCGTGAGCCTACGCCTGTAGCTTCCTTAACCTTATCCTCGCACTCTTCTTCACCGCACCACATTGCCTTTACAAAGCCGTCGCCGTTTTTTTCGAGTGCCTTTGTGATTTCATCCATAGTTGTGCACTTGTAGGTTCTGCTTTCTCTGTTTTCAAGCGCCTTTGCATAAAGACCGTCACGAACCTCCTGCAGCTTCTGAGGAATAACCTCGCTGAGCTTATCAAGAGGTACAATTGTTTTTTCTCTGTTGTGACGTGTTACAACAATGCACTGATTATTTTCGATATCCTTAGGACCAAGCTCAACTCGTACAGGAACACCCTTCATCTCATACTCAGCAAACTTCCAGCCCGGTGAATTTGCTGAATCATCAATCTTGGCTCTGCAGATTTTCTTGAGCTCATCTGTGAGTGCGTATGCCTTGTCAAGCACGCCTTCTTTGTGCTGTGCAATCGGAATAACCATAACCTGAACAGGTGCAACAGCAGGCGGAAGCACAAGTCCGTTGTCATCACCGTGTGTCATAATGATTGCGCCGATTAGTCTTGTTGTCATACCCCATGATGTCTGGTGAGGATATGTAAGCTTGTTCTCTTTATTTGAATACTGAATGTCAAATGCCTTTGCAAAGCCGTCACCGAAATAGTGGCTTGTGCCTGCCTGTAAAGCCTTACCGTCGTGCATAAGAGCCTCAATACAATATGTACGTTCTGCACCTGCAAATTTATCGCTCTCTGTCTTCATACCCTGAACAACAGGCATTGCAAGGTATTCCTGACAGAATTTGGTGTAAACATTGAGCATTTTTTCGGTCTCTTCAATAGCCTCCTCGGCTGTTGCGTGAAGGGTATGACCCTCCTGCCATAAAAATTCACGTGAGCGAAGGAAAGGTCTTGTTGTCTTTTCCCAGCGTACAACGGATACCCACTGATTATATAATTTAGGCAAATCTCTGTGAGAATGAACAATGTCCTTGAAATGCTCACAGAAAAGAGTTTCTGATGTAGGACGGACACAAAGTCTTTCCTCAAGCTTTTCACTGCCGCCGTAGGTTACCCAAGCACATTCAGGTGCAAAGCCTTCAACGTGGTCAGCCTCTTTCTGCAGCAGACTCTCGGGGATAAACATTGGCATATTTACATTTTCGTGGCCTGTTTCCTTGAACATACCATCAAGAATTCTCTGGATATTTTCCCAGATTGCATAACCATAAGGTCTTATAACCATACAGCCCTTAACACTTGTGTAGGATACCAGCTCTGCTTTTTTGCATACGTCTGTGTACCATTTTGCAAAATCCTCATCCATAGAGGTGATGGCGTCTACCATCTTTTTTTGGTCCTTTGCCATAACTGAACTCCTTGTTTATATTA
>JAIDVA010000169.1 GCA_029059925.1 Eubacterium sp.
GTATGGCATATGGACAGACGTCCGATTTCTGCATCTCAGCTTGAAAGAGCAACCGAGCTTATCAAATCTGCTAAAAAGCCGATTATTGTTTGCGGCGGCGGTGTAAGATACAGCGAGGCTGAAAAGCAGCTGCAGGAATTTGCAGAAAAATATAATATTCCTATCGGCGAAACACAGGCAGGTAAAGGTATTATTGACTGGAAGCATCCGCTCAATTTAGGCGGTATCGGTGTAACAGGCGGCAAGGCTGCAAATGTTATTGCGAAGGATGCTGACCTTGTTATCGGTGTGGGCACACGTTTTACAGATTTTACCACAGCATCAAAATGGCTGTTTAACGAGAACAGAAAGGTGCTTGGCATTAATATCTGCCCATTTGATGCGTTCAAAATGGATGCTGAGGCGGTTATTGCCGATGCAAGAGAAACGCTTACAGCACTTATTGATTCCTGTGATGGCTATAAATCAGCATATACAAATGAAATTGCCGACGCAAAGGCTGAGTGGGATGCGATTGTTGATAAATATTATTCAACAGAGCTTGAAGGTGGTCTTAATCAGACACTTGCCCTTGGCATCATCAATGAATTTATGGATGATGATGCGATTGCTCTCGGTTCAGCAGGCTCACTTCCCGGTGATATGCAGAGATTGTTCCGCCCTAAGGACAGAGGTACATATCATATGGAATACGGCTATTCCAATATGGGCTATGAGGTGAATGGTGCACTTGGTGCAAAACTTGCAAAGCCTGAGTCTGAGGTTTATACCTTCTGCGGTGACGGTTCCTTCCTTATGGGTCACAGTGAGCTTTATACTGCTCTTCAGGAGGGTCTTAAGATTAACGTATGTCTCTTTGATAATATGGGCTGGGGCTGTATTGAAAATCTTCAAAACAATCAGGGTACAGATACCTTTGGTACTGTTTTCCGTGCAAGAAATCCTGTAACAGGTATGCTTGACGGTGCTGAAATTGACCCTGATTTTGCGAAAATTGCAGAGGGTTATGGCGCGAAATCCTATACCTGCCGTACATCCGATGAGCTTCGTGCAGCACTTGCAGATGCGAAAAAACAGACAGTATCCTGCCTGTTTGATATCAAGGTGCTGCCAAAGACCATGACACCGGGCTTTGAGTCCTGGTGGAGAGTCGGTGTTGCAGAGGTTTCAGAGTCAGAGACTGTTGCAGCGGCATATGAGGATATGCAGGCGCATATTAAAGAAACCTTCGACTACTAAAAAATTGCGTCTTTTTGTGTTATGCTTCGTTATAGGCAAAATTATGCCCGGTCACATATAGCATATATGCTCCTGTCGTCATAATTTTGCCAAAGCCTTGCCTAACGCAAAAATCCGCTAATTTTTACATATTTACTTTAATTTAGAAAGGTAATAACAAAATGCTTGATTCAAACAAAGTAAAACTTGCTATTGCACCTATCGGCTGGACAAATGATGATATGCCTGACCTTGGTGCAGAAAATACATTTGAGCAGTGCATCAGTGAAATGGCACTTGCGGGCTTTAAGGGTTCTGAAATCGGCAACAAGTATCCTGCTGATCCTGATGTTTTAAAGCCTTATCTCGATATCAGAGGACTTCAGATTTGCAACGCTTGGTTCTCATCCTTTTTAACCTCAAAGCCTTATGAGGAGACAATTGAGGCTTTCAAGGCTCATTGCGATAAACTTCATAAGTTAGGTGCAAAGGTTATCGGTGCATCAGAGCAGGGCAACTCTATTCAGGGCTGTCTTGATAAGTCAATCCTTGATGAGAAACCTTATTACACTGACGAGGAATGGGAAATTGTTGCCAAAGGCTTTAATGAAATGGGTGCATATGCTAAGTCAAAGGGTATGTATTTCACTGTTCATCATCATATGGGTACAGGTGTACAGACTGTAGAGGAAATTGATAAGCTTATGGAGCTTACTGATCCTGAGCTTGTTTATCTTCTTTTCGATTCAGGTCATCTCACCTTTGCAGGCATTGACCCTGTTCCTGTTCTTAAAAAGTACATTAACAGAGTGAAGCACGTTCATCTTAAGGATGTAAGACTGGATGTTTATAACAATCAGGTTGTGCCTGAGCACATGTCATTCCTTGATGCTGTAAGAGCAGGTGTGTTCACGGTACCGGGTGACGGCGATGTTGATTTCAAGCCGATTTTCGATATTCTTGCTGAGAATGATTACGAAGGCTGGGTTGTTGTTGAGGCCGAGCAGGATCCTGCAAAAGCAAATCCTTTTGAGTACGCAGTTAAGGCTCGTAAGTATATTGCTGAAAATACAGGCTTATAATGAAAAGAATAAAACAGCGATATCCGTTTTGGATATCGCTGTTTTTTCTTTGTATATTTATTTGTTATGATTAGTCATTAGGGATGAATTTCTTATGAACTGCTGAAACAGCTCTGTCTGCATCCTCAGCATCAATGATAACAGAAATCTTGATTTCTGATGTTGAAATCATCTGGATATTGATATTTGTCTCATAAAGAGCCTCAAACATTTTTGATGCTGTGCCCGGATGTGATTCCATACCTGCACCAACGATTGATACCTTTGCAACATCTGTATTGCAAACGATTTTGCAATCGTCAAGCATTTCCTCAAGAAGCTCAACTGCAAGAGGACCGTTATCCTTGCTTACAGTGAAAACAATATCCTTTGTGCCGTCTCTGCCGAAGGACTGAAGAATGATATCAACATTGATGTTCTTAGCAGAAAGCTTTGAGAAGATTTTGAAAGCGATACCGGGGGTATCCTGTAAATTTAAGATTGAAACAAGTGCAACGTCCTTATCCTTAGTTACACCGCGAATTAACATTTTTTCCATTTTAGCTGCCTCCTTAACAATAGTACCGGGGATTGGATTGAGTGATGAGAGAACCTCAAGTTCTACTGAGTATTTCTTTGCCATTTCAACTGAACGGTTATTGAGCACCTGTGCACCCAATGTAGCCAGCTCAAGCATTTCGTCATAAGTAATATCCTTAAGCTTTTTAGCATTTTCAACCTTTCTCGGGTCTGCTGTATAAACACCCTCAACATCGGTGAAAATCTGACATTTATCAGCCTTAAGTGCCGCCGCAATTGCAACTGCTGATGTGTCAGAACCGCCTCTGCCTAAGGTTGTAAGGTCATCATATCTGTTGATGCCCTGGAAGCCTGCAACAACAACAATATTGTGCTTTGCAATTTCAGCCTGCAGTCTGTTAGGCTTGATGTTTTTAATTCTTGCCTGTGAGTGAATTGAGTTTGTGTTGAAGCCTGCCTGCCAGCCGAGAAGACTGATTACAGGAAAGCCGAGCTTTTCGATTGCCATAGCAAGGAGTGAAATTGAAATCTGCTCGCCTGCAGTAAGGAGCTGATCCATCTCTCGCTTATGAGCATTCGGATTAATTTCATTTGCTTTTTCAATCAAGTCGTCGGTTGTGTCACCCTGAGCTGATACAACAACAATTACGTCATTACCCTGCTTGTAGGTATCTGTAACTATTTTTGCAACATTCATCACTCTCTGAGCATCTGCTACTGATGAACCGCCGAACTTCTGAACAATAAGTCCCATAGTTAAAATCCTCCTTTTGTATTAGCATGTGTGCCCATAAAAATTACAGGCACACAGTGCGAAATTAATAGTTTGTAACCTTAATTGTATTGATTACCTCAAGACCTGAAAGTCTTTCGGTTAATTCGTTTTCTGTCATTACGTCGGTGATAAATGCAACCTCATCTGATGGCTGACCCTTTCTTGAAAGGTACTTAACATCAGGGAAAGCAGCGTTAACCTGAGCACAGCTTGCCTTTGCACGAACGTAGAAAGGCATTTCAATGCTGCTCTTGTAATCAACAACATAATCCTCTTCGCCTGCACCCCAGCCGAAAATCTTTTTGCGCTCGGTATGCTTAGCACAGTCAATAATATCAGCAACAACAGCTGATGCTGTAGGAAGCTTACCTGCACCAGGGCCATAGAAGCATACATCACCTACTGCGTC
The DNA here is from genome assembly GCA_029059925.1 of Eubacterium sp. Classification (GTDB taxonomy): domain Bacteria; phylum Bacillota; class Clostridia; order Oscillospirales; family Acutalibacteraceae; genus Eubacterium_R. Next base: position 4,004 of record JAIDVA010000169.1, read on the forward strand.
ACCGCGAACAAGCACAGCGTTGAAAACGTCCTTAACAGATGCAAGCTGTGAGCCGTTATAAACAACAGCAGGGCTTACAAATGCAGCAATCTGGTCATCATTAATATATTTAATCTGACCTAAAAGCTTGATTACGCCGTTAGCAGAATTGATGTATGAAACATCCTCAAGTGTGATATTTGTAATACCCTCAGTCTCAACCTGTGATGGATAAACATGCTTGCCGAATGCAAGTGATGCAAGAATACAAACCTTGCGGCATGCATCGTGGCCCTCAACGTCTGCTGTAGGGTCTTTTTCGGCATAACCCTTTTCCTGTGCGATTTTGAGAGCGTCTGCAAAGGACATGCCCTCTTCAATCATCATTGTGAGAATGAAGTTTGTTGTGCCGTTGAGAATACCGGCAATGCCCTCGATATGGTTTGCTGCAAGGCACTGTGTGAGCGGTCTGATAATTGGAATACCGCCGCCTACTGATGCCTCAAACAGATAGTTTGAGCCGCTTTCCTCTGCGGCCTGCAAAAGCTCAAGTCCCTTCTGAGCAACAAGCTCTTTATTTGAAGTTACAACGCTTTTGCCTGCCTTGAGCAGCTTCATTGTAAAATCAAATGCAGGGTTTACACCGCCCATGGTTTCTGCAACGATTTTAACCTCAGGGTCATTCAAAATATCGTTAAAATCCTTTGTGAATAAATCCTTGTGAGGATCTTCCGGGAAATCACGTAAATCAAGAATATGAGCAACCTCAAGTGTATTACCGCCGATTTTTTTAGGGATTGAATCGGCGTGAGTCTCAATTACTTCAACAACACCGGAACCGACTGTTCCGTATCCCATAACTGCAACCTTCATAATTAACCTCCTGAATAAATAATAATTGTGGTGTTTAATCGCTTAAGTTAGCTGAATTAACACCGTTTACATTTTTTATATTTTCTAACAGCTGCTGCACATCAATTGTCATTTCCGTAGCTCTTACGGTCACTGACACATCGGCAACAGAGTTAACGGGAACACTCTGGCTGACTGAAAGGATGTTTGCACCTGCTTTATAAAGCTCTGTCATAAGTGCTGAAAGCACGCCTGCATTATCCTTAAGCTTAGCATTTATTGTTACCGTTTCATCATTGCTGTCCCCGCTGTATTCAAAAATAGCATCCTTGTATTTATAATATGCACTTCTTGAAATACCTGCCATTTTAGCAGCCTGCGAGGCAGATGCTGCCTCACCCGAGGCAAGATAATTCTTTGCCTCAACCACCTTTGCATAAACAGGCGGGAGAATGCTTGAATTAACAAGATAATAATTAACTTTTCCCATTTTGTTTGTCCTCCGTACGCGGACAGTTGTTTTGCTGTGGAATACACTTGCTATATA
>JAIDVA010000017.1 GCA_029059925.1 Eubacterium sp.
AGATAAAACAGAATGAGAAAAATAAAAAAGTGTGCAGATTATTTTTAATCTGCACACTTTTTTTATATTTAATACTATCTTTCAAAAATATTACCGCCGCTGCAATCAATTGCAACTGTGAGCGGGAATTTATCAAAATTCAATCTTTTTACAGATTCACAGCCAAGGTCCTCAAAAGCAATAACCTCACACTCAGTAATACACTTTGATGCCAGTGCACCTGCCCCACCGATTGCACAAAGGTAAACTGCTTTATTACGAACAATAGCATCGCATACCGCCTTGTTACGCTCGCCCTTTCCTACCATAGCAACGACGCCCCTATCAAGAAAATCCGGTGCAAAAACATCCATTCTGCTTGATGTTGTAGGCCCACAGGAGCCAATTGCAAGATGCTCCGGTGCAGGAGTAGGACCTGCATAATATATAACAGCATCCTTTAAATCATACGGCAGTGCTTTCCCGTCAGCCATATATTGTGTAATTCGTTTATGTGCAGCATCGCGCGAGGTATAAACCGTACCTGACAGGATTACTCTGTCGCCTGCCTTTAACTGAGGAGCATATTCCCTCAATTGATTTGTATTAAGTATATATTCCATTAAGCTTTACCTAATTCTTTTCTGAGTTGTTTATTTTCTTCCTTAAGAGCAGCATTCTGTTCCTCAAGTGTTTCAAGCACTGCTATATTTTGCTTAAGCTCACGACTTATGGATTTGAGCTGAAAATCAAGATTAGAATTCACAATTTCAAGTCTTTGACATTCAAAGTTAACGTCCTCAAGAGCTGCCATAAGACGCGATATTTCATTTATTAATTCCTGTACGTCATTACTGCTTGTCATGGCAATCTCCTTTCAAATTCAAAAAATAAAAATACAAAAGAGGTTGTATAAAACAACCTCTTTGCTTATTTTATTCAAGGTTGATGACAATATACTTTGCTATTAATCAAGCCTTATTTATCAGTTAGAAATGTCTACATCCTTTTCAAAGTAACGAGAACCGAACCAATGCTCTTTAAGAGTATACTCTTCCTCAAGCTGTTCTGTAGCTGATGTGGTATCTTCAGAAGCAAGAGCCTGCTGTGCAGTATACTGCCATATTGTCTGATCATTTGCACCTGCAAAGTACATAATATGATAACCATACTCTGTTCTTACAATACCTGTGTCGCCGGTTTGTCTGCTGCTGTCAAAGCACCAATTTGAGAATGGATTAACCATCTGACCTGTTACAACATCTGAATAAAGTCCGCCTGTTGATGCAGAGCCATCTGATGAATTATCCTTAGCAAGCTGAGCAAAACCATCCTCTGTGCCGTCCCAGCTGTCAAGAATCTCTCTTGCCTTATCGTATGCTGCATTCCACTGAGCATCTGTAGCCTGCTTAACATCTGTTACGTCCTCATCAAGCTCAGGTGCAATAAGAATATGACGAACATTGATTGTATTTCTGTCTGAAAGAGATACAGGAGAAATTACATAAACAACAGATGTGCTGTAGTTATAGATATCACCGGCAGCTCTGTCAGTGCTAAAGAGCCAATCGAGACCTGAGTAGGTAAGCTCCTCATCATCCGAATGCTCCTCGCCCTCTTCATGCTCATGAGCATCAGCTGTTCCGATTGCAAAGCCTCTTGACTGAAGTGAAGACTTAGTAGCACCTACGATAGTTGAATAGGTATCCTCAGCATAAGCCTTTTTATCAAAATCAGCTGTTGAATATTCAACACAAAGGTCTGCAAAGTTTGAACCGTCAGCAGCAAGCTTATCAGCAAATTCCTTTGCCTGATCAGCATTGTCACATTCAAAAATCTTAATATCAACGCTCTGGAGAGCATCTAAATTCTCGTCCTTATACTTATTGATATCTTCAGCAGTATACTCTTTTTCTGCCAAATCCTCGCCAAGCTGTGTTTTGTAGTTTGATGCAATGTATTGACGTGTAGTTTCTCTTCTGAATACAGACTCGGTTACACCCTTACCCATTGCTCTTACAAGGTAACCGCTGAGTGTATAGCCATACTTTTCTGCAGTTTCTCTATACTGTGAAAGCGTGCTGTTAATTTCTTCCTTCTGCTCGTCTGTAATCTCCGGCTCTTCACCGTTATTAGCAGCAACAGCAGCAAGATAGAAAGTATATGTGCTCTCGATAGATTCAAGAACAAGGTCGTGCATATGCTTTTCCCAAGTCATTTCTTCATTCGTCTCAGAATCTGTATAGGTCTGCTTTGAAAGCTTTTCGTTAAAATCAACATCAAGACCAAACTGACCGAGATCAAGACCATACTGCTCATAGGTCTGCTTCTGAGACTGCATATTGTTATAGGTTGATGCAAAGTAGAAATTGTATGTGCTTACCTTAATTCTTATCTTATTCTCACCATTGCTTACTGTCATGCCTGTAAGAGTCTGAGCAGGAAGACTGAGAGATGCGATAAAACCTTTTCTGACTGCACCTGTAGCAACATATGTTACAAGAAGTGCAAGCACAATAACAATACAAACTACAGACTGAATGATTTTTTTTGTCTTAACAGGAATTTTAACACCTGCATTTTTTGTGCCCTTTGAAGATGACTTTTTAGCCTTCTTCTCACTGCCGGCATTAATACTGCCGCCTGAGAGCAAATCTTCATCTAAATTTTTCTTTGCCATATTTTTTCTTCCTTTTACAGAGTTTAATATTTATTCAACAGTATTTTAC
>JAIDVA010000170.1 GCA_029059925.1 Eubacterium sp.
CCAAAATACTGAATAAGAAATTGCCCGTTTCTTGCATATACGGATAAATTTTATTAAGGTATTCTTTGTCTTTTGTAAAGAAATAATATCTTGCCATGATCTGGCATAACCATAATTGATTAACAGGAGATAGTGCATACTGGCACCATCCGCCAAGTGCGTGCCCCTCAATATCCATAACAGACGGTAAACACAGTCCGTCAGCGTTATAAAATTTTTTCGCAAATCTTCTGCCTGCTTCTGTCATATTAAGCAGATAATCTATAAAGCATTCACCTTGTTCAAGATGATTTGCTTTCAGATAACTTGTGTAGGACATTTGTGTGTTCAAATCGTGGTGATAATCGCCCTTCCAAGGGGGGAGCGAGCCATTGTCAGCTGTCCATACACCTTGCAGCGGCATAGGAAATTTGTGCTTTCTGCTGCAGCAGGCAAGCAAATAGTTGTTGAGATACCATTGCTTTTCAAGTGCTTTATCAGACAGCGTTATACTGCTTTTGCTCCAATACTCTGCCCACCATTTTTTGTGCTCATTATATGCAGTATCATATCCCTTTTCTATTGCGGATTTTATGGCTTTTTTGCAATTTTCAGTAAAACTTTTGTCTTTGCCGAATCCAACAGTATACGCAATAAGTGTTTGATGATTATACTCGTATTTTGCAGTAACAATACCGTAAAATCCGTCATTCGTCGGCTGAATAAAGTATTGATAATTTATATCGTTTTCTGTTTCATTAAAAAATTCTGCCTCAGAATAGTGCAGATTTTTGAGTGACTGCACAGTGCCCTTGGATGGAAACTTGATAGAAAACTTTTTGATTTTTCCGTATTTCGGATTATCAATCGTTAAGCGAATGCCTGTTTTATTTATTTTAATCAAGCCGTAATTATTCTGTGCGTGAATAAAGGATTTTACCGATATTTTGCCAATAGTCAAATTCGCTTGTGCAGTATTAAAATCCAAATCGGATATTATATTTTCTTTGACACCCAAATCTAAAATAA
>JAIDVA010000171.1 GCA_029059925.1 Eubacterium sp.
ATTTTAACCGGTAATATCATAACGCTAACTCAATCGTCTGTCAACTCTAACATTGTAAAAATATTATACAAATTTAGTCGAAAGTTATATACAAAATGACGAAAATTTTTTATGTCGAATTTTGCTGTTGATTTTAAAAATACGTAGTATTATACTATTTGTAAAAGCAATATAAGCAATTGATTTTGCAGTGCACATGCTGTGTTAAATATAGGAAAAACAGGCAGAATTGTTATTATTTTACACCTGTTTTGCCACGTGAGTAATTAGGAGATGTAGTTGTTGGTAAAAAGAATCAAAGTGATAACACGAATAATTATTGCAGTAATTATATTTGCTGCCGCTGCTGCAATATATGTTGTCAATGAACAGACGGTAAATGTTGTTAAAAGTATTACTATGAGCGAAAATACAAGCAGCTCAATAACCGTCAGCTGGCATGAAGTTAAGGGTGCAGATGGCTACCATATATATTTGTCGAAAAATGACAGTACAGTGTTTGAAAGAGTTGGTGATGTCAATGATGGTAAAGCCTGTTCCTTTCAGATAGAGAATATCGGCAGCGGTGATTTTTATAAAATAAATGTAACTGCATATAAACTTTTTAATAATGAGAAGTATGAGGGTGATCCTGCTGAGGAAATATCTGCATATTCTCTTCCGTGTGCACCTGACCTTTCGGCATCGTCGGCTGAGGAGGGCGTTTTGAGTGCTCAGTGGAGCGAGCAGAAAAATGCTGTAAGCTACGAGCTTGAATATGCCAAGTCGGATGATTTCAGTGATGCTAAAACTGAAAAGCTGACAGAAAATAATTTTACAGTTGAGGGCTTGCAGCCGCATGATATCTATTTTGTCAGAGTAAGGTCCGTAATGAAGGCCGGCAGTAAAAAAGTATATGGCGATTGGTCCGAAGTCATCAGGGTGGGCATAAGGAAAAAGCCTGTAATGAATCCTGACATTGATCCTGATAAGCCGCTTATTGCTCTTTCATTTGATGATGGTCCGGCCTTTGAATATGAGGGCGTTAACTCAACTATGGAAATTCTCAAGGTGCTTGAGGAGCATGGTGCAAGGGCAACATTTTTCATGTGCGGTTCAAGAATAAATGAGGAAAACAAAGCTTGTCTTTTAAAAGAGATTGAGCTTGGCTGTGAGCTTGGCAATCATACATATGACCATAGGAATTACGGACATAAGGTGACAACAGGTGATATTGTTAAAAGCAGCAATGCAATCAAGGATGCGTGCGGACAGCTGCCTACCATATTCAGATGTCCGGGCGGAATTATTACGCAGTCAATCCGTGAGGAATGTAAAAAAGAGGGTATGCCGCTTGCATATTGGTCGGTTGATACTGAGGATTGGAAGTCACAGGATCCTAAAAAGATTTATGATGAGGTTATGAAGCACGCATACGATGGTGCTATTATCCTTATGCACGATATTTACCCATCAACTGCCGAAGCTGTTAAGAAGATTGTTCCGCAGTTGATAGAAGACGGCTATCAGGTTGTAACCATAAGTGAAATGATTGCTGTAAGAAATGACGGCAATCCGCCTGAACCGGGTCAGCAGTATGTGGATTATAATACGATAAATAATAATACCTGATACAATATTGAAGTAAAAAATGTCACGGACTGTTAGTACGTGACATTTTTTGTTGTGTTATAAATTCTTATTCTTTTTTCGCATTAATTACAATTGAATAATATGCCTTTGAGG
>JAIDVA010000172.1 GCA_029059925.1 Eubacterium sp.
GACTTAAACATTACTAATCTCACTGCCTTCTCTGTTAAGATATTTGCTCATTGTTACAAGCGAACCGCCGACACCGCATATCACGCCGATAAGAATAAATGCACCAAGCATCATAAGTGCATAATCGGTAAATGTGATTGCTGTAAGATTAATCGACGCTAATAAATCGCTGAACTGAGTAATTGCCAGCTCGTAAATTCCCCAAACAAGACCAAAGCCGATTGTGCCTGAAAGTATACCAAGAATCATTCCTTCAATTACAAACGGGAATCTTACAAAGCTGTTTGTTGCACCAACTGATTTCATAATACTGATTTCAAGTCGTCTGCTGTAAACCGTAAGTCTGATTGTATTTGAAATAATAAACAGTGATATAAGGAATAAAACGGCAATTATAACAATCGCAATCACAGATATACCATGACGAATTGCAACAAGTCTTTGTGCCAAGTCTCTGTTCTCACGTATAATATCAACATGATCAAGCTCTTTAAGATCTTCAACAGTACCGCCGAAATTATCAAGATTGTCCACTGTTACCTTGTAGGCATCGGGAAGAGGAATTTCTGTACTTACATCCGTAAAGAATTCACGTTCAGCTTCTCCCATTGTGCTGAGCTGCTCCTCCCAAGCTGTTACTTTAGACACGAATTCAACGTCCTTGATATTATCAATCGCTCTTATAGTGTCTTCCATAGCTGCGACCTCTGCCTCTGTTGCATTATCGTCAAGATAGACCATGACAACATTTTCTTCCTCAATTCTTGCAAGCAAGGAATCAATATTGAGGAAAATCATTGTAGCCGAACCTACAAGCACCAGACAGCTCATAAGCACACAGATTGATGCAAGTGACATCATTCTGTTTGTCCATACATTACGAAAGCCCTCTTTAGTGAGGTATTTTAAACTAGCACCTGTCATTATTCCTCACCCCCTGCGCTATTTTCAGATACGACATCCTCAAGATTGTCAAATATATCATCAAGCTCTACCTTGTCAATCGCAACATTCTCTTCAAAGAAGAACATATCAGTATCCTCCTTAGGAGTAGAGCTTTCAAACTGAGCGTGGGTAGGGTCAGGTGTGTCGGATACAACCTCTCCGTTTTTGATAACAATAACTCGTCTCTGGAATGAACGAACCAGATCGTGCTCGTGCGTTACCATAATTACAGTTGTGCCTGCATTATTGATTTTTGTAAGCAAACCTACAATCTCGTGGCTCATTTCAGGGTCAACGTTACCTGTAGGCTCGTCCGCAATAATAACCTTAGGATTATTAACAAGTGCTCTTGCAAGCGATACTCGCTGCTGCTCACCGCCGGAAAGCTCGTTAGGCATTGACCTTGCCTTTTGTGAAAGACCGACAAGCTGAAGGATATAAGGAACTCTTTTTCTGATTTCCTTTTCCTTAGCACCGATAACACGCATTGCGAATGCAACGTTATCATAAACGCTCATTTTAGGAATTAAGCGGAAATCCTGAAAAACAATACCCATACCACGTCTGTAATACGGAACCTTTTTCTTTTTTAGTGTAGCCGATGAAAATTCATTAAAAATGATTTCACCCTCTGTCGGCTTTTCCTCGTGCATAATAAGCTTTAAAAATGTACTCTTACCTGCACCCGATGAGCCTACAACAAAAACAAACTCGCCGTCCTCAATCTTAATATTAACATTTGAAAGGGCGTGTGTGCCGTTACTGTCATAAACCTTTGATACGTTTCTAAATTCAATCACGGTTTTTACCTCTTAACTGTTTCACAAAAATTTGTGCAACTATAAACAGATACAATTACACATTTAAACTTTTACCTATAGTATATAAT
>JAIDVA010000173.1 GCA_029059925.1 Eubacterium sp.
AAGTAAGAAGATGATCAAGGCTTACGAAGAGAGCATGAAATAAGCAAACAAATTAAATTATAATTATCGAATTTAATTCAGTTTTCTTATTCTGGGTATATTACCCGCATTTATTGCGCGAATGGCAATAAGAAGGCTCCGATACTAAATGTATCGGAGCTTATTTTTTTGTTTCACTCTTGGTTGACTAATCAACAATAAAAACATTTGCACAGCCTGAATAATTAAATACATATAAATTATCCTCTGCATATGTGCATCGAATTGCAGTTTCTTCACCATCAATTACAAATTGATTTGTAACATCGATTTTACTGTCACTAATTTCAAATGTGAGCGCACCATTTGTGCTTTTATAAGTGTTCTGATTAAAAACTTCATATGGTATTGCATAATAGCCTTTGTCATGATTCACAACCAATGCATGATGGTTATACTGTGCCTCAGAATACGCATCATCCAAAACATAACTGTCAAGCACTGCAGGATTTTCGTGGTCTGAAATATCAAAAAGTGCAAGCTTAACTCCGTCGGTCACTTCGCCATATTCACCCTGATAGGTTGAATAGCCTATGCCAAGAAGAGTATTTTCATCCACAGGCACAAGAAGGCTTGAGAATCCTGTTATCTCAACCTCGCCTTTAATCTGAGGATTTGCAGGGTCTGACAAATCAATAATAAACAGCGGATCAACTTGTTCATACGTAATAACATATGCTGTGTCACCAACAAATCTTACAGCCTGTATGCTTTCGTTATCTGCAAAGCCCGTTATTTCACCGATTTTGTTCAGGCTTTCATCAAGAACAAAAAGGTTGTTGGTTCTTTCATCATTCTCGTTATATGATGTTGTGGCTACACGCAGCTTGCCGTCCTTTTCATCAAGGGAAAATTGATTATTGACATCACCTGCCACCTCACAGGTTGCTGAAAACTGAATTCCGTTTTCAGAAAGACTTACCTTAACAATCTGTGTTTTTGATTCAATAGCCTGCACACTGTCTAAAAGTGCAATATCTCTTTTCCATCTCCACTGTCCCATTGTGATATACATATTATCTTCATTGCAATAGATATCAGTACCTGCACCAAAAATAGCTTTTGTATCGGTTGAACGTTCGCCTGTTTCAATATTTATTGCACTGACAATCAGATAGCTTGCTGTATCGGGATTATTGCCATATGCAATATCTTGGAAGGGGATAACAGTTTTTTCAGCATTCTTTCCGTTACAAATATATGGAATGTAGTCATCATCCGATTTACATTCTTCACTGTAAATATAGTCATTGGATACAAAATAGAGCTGATTGCCGATGAGACGTGAGGATACATAAGTTCCGCTTTGCGAAAGGGTATTGATTTGCTTAGGTTCAGATACATCTGATACATCAAAAAGATGAACAAGCGCCAGCTCTTCAGCACGGCTGTAATCTTCAGAATATTCAAATTTATAAGTGTTTACCACAAGCGTATCATTGTAAATATAAATATCCTGTATATATTCATCCTCGCTGTTGTCACCATAATCACTTATTCTGAAATCATCAATCTGTGAAACAAGCTTTCCTTCACCGCTGGCGGTTTCATAAATTTTTATGCAATTATGATAGGAGCTTACATAATAAATGTACTCACCATCATTTTTGATTATATCGCCCTCATCTACAGCATCGACCTGTCTGTAGGTGTCAGAATATGAATCTGCTCTTCCGCCCTCTGTGGCTGATGTAATATCCACAGTTGTTTCTGCATTCAATATAGCGCCGTCGGTATTAATAAAACCACCGCCGTTAATACCGAATTTTTCTGCATAAGCGGCCTTGTCATTTTCTATTTTTTTGACGGTTGATTTAATGTCTTCAACACTTGTGAAGGTATTGAGCAGCTGCTCCTGAGCAGGTGGAGCAACATCTATTGCTGCCTTATCATCTACAAGGTATGGCTTTGCGGCAGTGAGAGCTGTCACAACAACTGCTATGCATGCAGCCGCACTGACAACAGCCTTAAATGATTTCTTCTGATAAAATCTGATTTTCTTTTGTTTTACATCTGCAATTCTATTGATTACCAAATTTTCGTTTAAAGCATAGGGTGCTGTAATATTTTCTTTTTCAAATTCATTTTTTATAAAATCAAAATCGTTATTCTTCTTCATATGACATCACTCCAGATATTCGCGCATCTTAGCAAGGCTACGTGACAGCTTTGAGCGCACACTGCCTGCGGTAAGACCTGTAATTTTTGAAATTTCTTTGCTTGTAAAGCCTGCAACAACAGAGAGCAGAACAATATTTTTTTCTTCATTGTTGAGTTTATCGAGTGCATAGCACAGCTCAGTTTTATTCTCATCGATAGTAAAAAACAACGCTGTACTGTTCTTTGTAATACTGATATCCTCGTATTCTCTTTGCTGCATTTGCCGCTTTATATAGCCTGAGCAGGTGGCATAAAGAATTTTGAAAATCCAGGCAGGAAATGCGGCGGGCTTTCGCACCTCGCTGATTTGCTCATATGCACGAACAATGCAGTCTGATACAGCATCCTGTGCATCATCAACATTACCAAGCCTGTAATAAGCATAACGGTAAAGTCGATCCTTATACAATGAATAAAGACGGCAAAACGATTCCTTGTCGCCTTCCTTCGCGAGTTTTACCAAATCACTTTCAGTCACAATGCTCACCTCTTTCGACATGTCATATGTTAAGTATAAAAAAATTGCCAAAGTGTTGCAATAAATTTGGAAAATTTAAAATAAATTTTTTTAGAGCTCTATAAATCACCTATAACCGCACACAAAAACAGCTTACAGAAAAATCAATTTAAGAGTAAAACAATTACAAAAAATTGAAGATAATAAAGAAAACAAAAGCAAAGCACCATTCAAATGAATGGTGCTTTATTATTAAGCTATAAACATTACTTATAGAGCGGACCATAATTCCGGCAGGCACGGAAATCAGCTGACTGAGTATCCTCTGTACCGAAAGCAGCCCAAGCATGCGGACGGAAAATCTCCGTATCATCAACATTGTGCATATTAACAGGAATACGAAGCATGGATGCAAGGGTAATCAAATCCGCACCAACGTGACCGTAAACTGTAACACCGTGGTTAGCACCCCAATTCGCCATAACACTGTAAACATCGCGGAATGCACCCTCACCTGTGAGACGAGGAACAAACCATGTTGTAGGCCATGATGGGTCGGTTCTCTTATCAATCGTATTATGAATTTCATCAGGGAGATCAACAGTATATCCCTCAGCAAGCTGAAGAACAGGACCGATACCATCAATAACATTAACCCTGAGCATTGTTACAGGCATCTGAGCACTGCAGCGGAAATGGCTTGAATATCCGCCGCCGCGGAAATATTCATAGTTTGCTCGACACCAATCAGTAGCATCAAGACAAGCTTTAATATCCTGCTGTGTCATTTCCCAGAAAGGCTTCATACAGCCTTCGCCCTTATCATTTTTAGCAGCACCGCTGCCGTCAAGTGCAGTTGCACCTGAATTGATAAGATGAATAAAACCATCCTTTGCCACACCATCAGGACGAACACCTGTTACACGCTCACAAGCATCAGGGCTCCAGTAGGTACGAACATCATGGAAGCAGGGTGCTGAATGTGAAACAAGTGTGCCAAGCATCATTGACACACCATTGAGTGTGTCATTTTCTGTTGCAAAAGGAGTTGGCATTTTAGCACCGTTCCAGTCAAAGGTTGATGCCATAATAGCCTCTGTAAAGTCAGCATTAGGCAGCCAGTCCGTCCAGTTGCGCTGACCCTGGAAGCCGCCTGCAACTGCATTTTTACCGAGAGCCTCCTCATGCCAGCCCATTTCGTCAAGCTTTTCATTACCATAAAGGATATCACGCATAACCATAGTCATTTTGGTTACAAATTCCCAATCCTTATCGGCAGGAACAACCTTTGATTTTCTGATAATCTCAGGTAAATCCTTACCCTCATTGAGGTCAAATCCCTCCTTGCAGTTCTCCTTAACCCAAGCGAGTGCCTTATCGTACTCGTCGTGATCATAAATTTCAAGTGTTATTCGGCGTACAATTTCGGTCATATCCACCCATTCTGCACGGATTCCGAAATAATTCTGGAACATATCGGCATTACAATAAGAGCCTGCAATACCCATAGCTACACCGCCGAGATTAACATATGCCTTGTTTTTCATCCAGCCGACTGCAACAGATGCTTTTGCAAAGCGCAAAATTTTCTCTGCTACATCTGAAGGAACGGTTGTATCTGTCATATCCTGAACATCGTGACCGTAAATAGAAAATGCAGGCAGTCCTTTCTGTGCATATGCAGCCATAACTGCCGCAAGGTAAACTGCACCGGGACGCTCAGTACCGTTAAAGCCCCATACAGCCTTAATTGTCTGCGGGTCCATATCAAATGTTTCTGAACCGTAGCACCAGCAAGGTGTAACGGTTAAGGTTGCTACTACATTTTCAGCAGAAAACTGCTCAGCACACTTGGCAGCCTCAGCACCGCCGCCTATTGTAGTGTTGCTGACTACACACTGAACAGGTGTTCCGTCAGGATAACGGAGTGTTGATTCGATAAGCTCCTTGGCAGCTGTTGCCATGCCCATGGTCTGCACCTCAAGGCTTTCACGAACACCACCCCAACGACCGTCAATGGTAGGTCTTATTCCTATTTTAGGATAATTCATAAATTTTACCTCTCCTATTTATTTTTTATTTACTGCACACTGCTGCGCAGAATTTATTATATGCGTTTTCCCAAGCATCAGCATTTTCAGGCTGATACAGCTTAACACGCTCCTGTGCTCTTATAACTGCTCTGCCCTCTTCAACATCCTTGATATCCCCAAGTGCAATAAGCTGAAGAAGAATATTACCGATTGCCGTTGCCTCTGCTGGACCTGCAATAACCGGAAAGCCAAGACTGTCAGCTGTCATCTGACATAGGAAGCCATCCTTTGTACCTCCGCCGAGCAGATGCAGAACATCAAATTTTCTGCCTGTGTTTTCAGAAAGCTGATTGATTGCAAATTTATATTTCATTGCAAGACTTTCATAAATACAGCGTACCAATGCACCATCACTCTCGGGCAACGGCTGATTCGTCTTTTGGCAGTAATTTTGTATTTTCTCAGGCACCCCGCCTGCTGTTGCGAATTCAGGTGCATCAGGGTCAATAAAACAAGAAAACGGTTTTTCTGCTCTTGCAAGCTGCTCCATATCATTAAAGGAATAGTCTTTCCCTGCTGCTTTAAAATTCCTGCGTATTTCCTGAATAAGCCACAAGCCACTTATATTTTTCAGATAATTAACCTTACCATTAGCACCAAGCTCGTTTGAAAGCTCATCAGACATGCTTTTTTCAGTCAGCACGGCTGAGTCACATTCGCAACCAATAAGTGACCAAGTACCGCAGGAAAGAAAGGCGCTGCATTTTCCGCTTTCGGCAGGCATTGCTGCAACTGCACACTGCGTATCGTGCCCTGCAACCTTAATAACCTTTATGCCTTTATATTCACCTACAGCTGTTGAGCTGTCAACAAGAGGCTGCAGAATATCAGTATCCATTTCAGACAGACGTGCAATGTCATAATTCCACTTGCCATTTTCAAAGCTGTACATCTGTGAGGTTGAGACAATCGTTTTTTCTGCTGATTTATTACCGCACAGTGCCCATACAAAAAGATCGGGCATGAACAGCAGTGCTTTAGCGTTATTTCTATCCTCGGCAGTCAGCTGAAAAAGCGTATTAATCGGCATAATCTGGTTACCTGTTGCCTTGTACAAATCATATGGCGATATTTTTTCAAATATCCTGTCAGGCATACCATTTGTACGGATATCACGATAATTGACAGGTAAGCCTATAAGCTCGTCATTTTCATCAAGCAAGCCGTAATCAACGCCCCATGTATCGAAGGCAAGAGCATCAACATCATTGCACATATCAATTGCCTTTTTCACCTCACCTAGAAGATAGGGGAAATCCCAGCAAAGATGACCATTCTCTGTTGTCGGTATATTTTCAAACCTGTGCACCTCGCTGTATTTTAGGCTTTTGCCATCATACTCTGCCTTTATTGCCCTGCCTGTTGATGCACCGAAATCAAATGCAAGAACCTTACTCAATAGGTTACAACTCCCTTCTTAAGAAGAACATTGGCATAAACTGCAGTTTCACCTGTAGCAATAATAAGATAAGCATTTTTAGCTCTTTCATAAAAAGCAAACCGCTCTGTCATATCGATATCGTGATGATCCGGCTCATATTTGTTGAGTATTTTTTCATATTCTGCCCATATCTCGGGAGTAGGACAGCTGTCACCCTTGACAACCTCCATAAGCGCCACAGGCTTATCGGTATATCTGTCAAGCGGAATGAGACTCAATACTGCATCCAAAATTTCAGCTGTGCCATGACCGTCAGCCCTTACAACAACTGCATTTTTACCAATACTCTCGCAAGGGAAATTACCGTCAGCAATAACAAGCTCATCTCCATGACCCATTTCGCAAAGAGCCTTTAAAAGCTCAGGGGAAATAATAGGCGAAATTCCTTTAAGCATAGCTAATCCCCCTTAATCTTTCTTATGTAAAATCGGATCATCAGGATTAAATGTTTTATATCCCGGATGTCTGCCTGTAACCTGATAATATCCTCTAAGGTCAATCAGCTTCTGTATATTTTCTCTGCTGATATCGTGGCTGCCGCCGAGAATAACTGCATTAATCGTAATTTTTGCCCAGAGCTCAAGACTTTCCATTCTGTAAAAGGCAGTTACAACATCACTTCCGACTGCAAGAGCACCATGATTTTCAAGAAGCATAACATCATGCTCCTCAAGATAAGGCTCTATTGCATCAGGCACCTCGGTTGTTGATGGTGTTCCATATGGAGTAAGCGGAACAGCACCCATAACCGCAACATCCTCTATCATATTGTACATATCCATTGCCTTATGTGCCACAGCAAAGCCTGTCGCACCCGGTGGATGTGCATGAATAACGCTCATAACATCATCGCGCTTATCATAGCAGCGAAGGTGCATTTTGATTTCGCTTGACGGACGAAGTCCCTCAGCCGCCTCAAGCACATTTCCCTCACGGTCAATACGAATAAGCTTTTCAGGTGTAATGAAGGATTTGCTCATACCTGTCGGTGTAGCAAGAATTGTGCCATCATCAAGCTTAACACTGACATTGCCGTCATTTGCTGCAACCCATCCAAGTTGCCACATTTTATGACATATATCGCATATCAATTCTTTTTGTTCATCAATATTGCTCATAAATTTCTCCTTATAAATATATTTATATATACATTATACAATATACCAACAC
>JAIDVA010000174.1 GCA_029059925.1 Eubacterium sp.
CACTTGCATTTTTGATTGCTGTTACAGTCTTAAAATGCTTAAGAAGTGCTTTTGCTTTAGCATCACCTATGCCTTCAATTTTTGTAAGTGAGGTTGAAAGTGTACTTTTTTTATGCTTGTTGTGGTGGTAGGTTATCGCAAAGCGGTGCACCTCCTCCTGAATGGAAGAAACAAGCGTAAACACCTGTCTGTGCGAATTAATCTCTATCTCGCCGCCGTTCAGTGCAATTGCTCTTGTCCGGTGCTTATTATCCTTAACCATACCGAATATCGGCACATTGAGCCCCATAGACCTTACAACGGGTATAACCGCATTCACCTGCGGCTCACCGCCGTCAAGCAAAATCAAATCCGGCAGAATCTTAAATGTACTTCCCTCTTCATCATTATAATAATGATTGAATCGGCGGGTCAGCACCTCCTGCATTGAGCCGACATCATTCTGACCGTCAAAGCCTTTAATGGCAAACCGCTTGTAAGCACTCTTCATAGGTCTGCCGTTGTGAAAAACAACCATTCCAGCTACATTATCTGCACCGAAAGTATGTGAAATATCGTACGATTCTATATATTCAGGCAGTTTTTCAAGACCAAGAAGCGTTCTTAGCTCTTCAAGAGTTGCAAGCTCTCTGCCAAGTCTTCCCTGCTGCTGAGCAAGATGCTCATTGGCATTGCTGATACACATATTCACAATTGAAAGATGCTCACCCTTCTGCGGATGAATGAACTCGATTTTTTTACCTCTTCTGCTTTCAAGAAATTCCTTTAAGAGTGCCTCGTCAGCAATTTCTCCGTCAACTGCAATACGTGACGGAATACGATCTCGCATTGCATAATATCTCTCGATAAGCTCAAAGCGCGATTGCGGCAAGTCATCAACTGCATCAATCAGCCAGAATTCCGTATCGGTCAGCTTGCCGTGTTCAAAGCGTATAACCTCAAAGCACGCCTTTTTATTTGAGTTAACGAGAGCAAAAACGTCCTCTTCAGGCACATTGATGGAAACAACCTTCTGCTTTTCATCAAGATTCTTAATTGCCTTGATTCTGTCACGCAGCTTTGCAGCCTCTTCAAATTGAAGATTTTCAGATAATTCAAGCATTTGCTCCTGCATTTCGCGCACAGCCTTTACACTACCGCCCTTTAAAAATGAAATCGCATCCTGAACATTATTGGCATATTCCTCCTGTTTTATACGTCCTGCACAGGGAGCGGAGCAAATACCCATAAAGCCATTAAGACACGGTCTGCTTTTGCCGTAATCCTTAGGGAATTTCTTATTACAGCGCGGCAGCTTAAAAATCCTCAGGGTTTCATCAACAGCCTGCTTAACCGAAAAGTTAGAAGTATATGGACCGATATAGGTTGCATTATCATCAAGCATCTGCTTACATTCACGGATGCGTGGGAATTCTTCTTTTGTAATTTTTATATAGTTATAGCCCTTGTCATCCTTTAAAAGAATGTTGTACTTGGGCTGGTGCTGTTTAATTAATGAGCATTCGAGCACGAGTGCCTCGAACTCACTGTCGCAGAGAATATAGTCGAAATTGTCAACATTCTCTACCATTCTGATAACCTTTAAGGAATGATTTGAATGCGAGCCGAAATAAGAAGACACACGGTTTTTCAATTTTTTTGCCTTGCCGATATAGATAATCTTTTTATCCTTGTTTTTCATAATATATACGCCGGGCTGTAATGGCAACGCCATAGCCTTTTTGCGCAGTTCCTTTTCGGTCATATTATCACTCCTCGTATAATATAATTACGATATTTTTAGAAGAAGAATATCGAAACTTCTTGTTATCTCATAAGCCATATG
>JAIDVA010000175.1 GCA_029059925.1 Eubacterium sp.
ATCGTAGTATATGCTGAGGAAAATTTAGGTGGTAATATTTCTGCTGATAAAGAGGTGTATAAGCTCGAGGTGGTTTATTTCGGACCTATAGTTAATATTCCGTCGTATGACAGCGATGTGTGGGCAAATGCCTGATTATTTATTTTGATTAAAACAGTGATTGAATAACTGTATAAATTAAAGTATAATATTTAAAATCTTAAGTTAAACAAGAGGTATACTATGAAAAAAACACTTAACGGAACATGGCTTTTTAAGCAGATTGATAAAATCGAATGGAAAAATGCAGAGGTTCCCGGCTGTAATTTCCTTGATTTAATGAATAATCACGATATTCCTGATCCGTTCATAGGACTTAATGAAAATGACGTGAAATGGGTTGGTGAAAAGGATTTTGAATATAAAAGGCTTTTTGAAATTTCAGAGAGTGATTTGAAATGCAACGATATTCTTTTAAACTGCAAAATGCTGGATACCATATGTGAAGTATTCATCAATGGCAGACTTCTTTTCAAAGGCGATAATTGCTTTGTCAGCTATAGCTGTTCAGTTAAAGATTTTGTCAAAGCAGGGGAAAATGAAATTCGTATTGTTTTTTATTCGTCTGTAAATTATGTTAAAGACAAATATAAGCAGTGTCCTGCACCTATGAATTCAAATGGACAGAACGGTATTGTTCATATCCGCAAGCCACAGTGCCATTTCGGATGGGATTGGGGTCCTGTTCTGCCGTGCAGCGGTATTACCAAGGATATTGAACTTGAATTTGTAGACGGTGGCAGAATTGCTTATCTTAAGGCTGAACAGAAGCTGAATGATAATACGGCTATCATCAAAGCAAGTGCAGATATTATTGACTATGATAATTGCACGTGTGAAATTATTTTGACCTGCCCGAATGGTGATGTGCTCAAGCAGGAGGGTAATACAGCAGAATTTGTTGTTGAAAATCCGGAGCTGTGGTGGACTAAGGAGCTTTCAGACAAGGATAAGCAGCCGTTGTATACTGTTAAAGCTGTGCTTTATCATGACAAAAAGGCTGTTGATGAAGCTGAAAAGAAAATCGGTATCAGAACGATTGAGCTGAATCGTGAGCGTGATGAATACGGCCGGAATTTCCAGTTCAGATTAAACGGTGTACCGCTCTTTATAAAAGGCTCAAACTATATCCC
This sequence comes from Eubacterium sp., assembly GCA_029059925.1. Lineage (GTDB taxonomy): Bacteria > Bacillota > Clostridia > Oscillospirales > Acutalibacteraceae > Eubacterium_R. The sequence continues at coordinate 1,173 of JAIDVA010000175.1, forward strand.
TCCGGATAGCTTTATTACACGATTTGATAATGAAAAACTGAATTATTTTCTTGACGCTGTTCAGTTTGCAAATATGAATATGATTCGTATCTGGGGCGGCGGATATTATGAAAGTGATGAGTTTTTTAATGCCTGTGATGAACGTGGTATCTTAGTATGGCAGGATTTCCAGTTTGCATGTCAGGCTTATCCTTTCTTTGATAATGACTTTTTGAATAATGTAAAAAAAGAGGTCGAGTATAATGTAAAAAGACTTTGCCATCACCCGTCATTGGCTGTATGGAATGGCAATAACGAAATTGAAGATATGCACATGGCATGGGCACATATGACTAAATATGTGGATTGGACGGAGAAATTTTTCTATAACATTCTTGAGCCGGAAATCAGAAAATATGACACTGATACACCTTATACACAGGGCTCTCCGATAGGTATTTCACACAATAAGGGTGTGTATTCTGATAATGTAGGAGACACGCATCTCTGGGGCGTATGGCATGGTCTAAAGCCAATGACATATTACCGCAAGCGCATGACACGTTTTTGCAGTGAATTTGGTTTTGAAAGCTTGCCTGATATGAAAGCAATTGAACAGTTTGCAAAGCCTGAGGATTATGCGCTTGACAGTGATGTTTTTAAATCACATCAGAAATGTGCGAGCGGCAATGATAAAATGGTTTACTATATTGCATCACGTTTTAATCTGCCGAAGAAATTTGAGGATTATGTTTATCTTTCACAGGTAACGCAAAATGAATGTATTGCAGATGCTACCGAGCATTGGCGCAGAAATAAGGGCAGATGCAACGGCTCAATGTATTGGCAGTTCAATGACTGCTGGGGTGTGTGCTCTTGGTCAAGCATTGACTATTACGGCAACTACAAGGCATTGCAGTATGGTGCAAGGCATTTTAATGCACCGCTTTCAGTTTCAATTGAGGATACCGATGAAGCTATAAAAATATTCGTACTCAATGACCTTAATACAAATCAGTGTGTTGAGGCTGAATATCAGATATTTGATTTTGAAAATGGTGCGCTTGAAAAATATAAAACTGATATTGAGATAAATGCTGTTGAAAATTGTTTAGCCTTTGAGCTTGATGTTAATGAAATCAAAAGAGTATATAAAACCAACCGCACAGGCATTTGTGCAAGGCTTTATCAGAATGGCGAGCTGATAAATCAAAAGGTTGTTTTGCTTGATAAGGAAAAAAATCTTTATTTGCCAAAGGCAAAGCTCAAAACAAAAATTATAATTGAAGAAAATCAGCTCAGACTTACTATCAAAACAAATTATTTTGCAAGACTTGTTAAAGCTGAAAGCAGTAAATCAATATTGCCGTTCAGTGATAATTATTTTGATATTCTTCCTAATGAGAAAAAGGAAATTACAATTTCGGCTGACGATACTATGAGCCTCAGAGAGCTTGCCGAAAGCATTAAGGTAAGCAGTCTTTGCAATGTTAAGTTTGATAATAATATTCTGAAAAACAAGTGGAAGCGAATTAAGGTTTATCTTTCGCCAATCAATATCGGCAATGCTGTTCACCACGGTAAAGTTGCGAAGGATGTAGAATTATAAGATAAATTATTGTTTATCGTAGGGGCGAACAATGTTCGCCCGTGGGCACAACGATAATGTTGGCGGGCGCACAATGT
>JAIDVA010000176.1 GCA_029059925.1 Eubacterium sp.
AATATATAGAAGCAGTTATTTTTAGTCATGTTAAAATTTTCTATCGGCATAGGGGAGGGGCATCCTTTCTGAAAAAAGTATGATTTAAAGCAGGGACGCCCCTTCATTTTAATATTTGAATTTTTTATTTTATACATAAAAAGAATGTAAAGTCTGTTTATCATATGGGTTAAAGTGTGATAGTTCTTTGTCATTAAGTGATGCTGCCTTTTGAATACAGTAATTCCCGTATCTGTCCTTGAGCTTATCAACAGCTGTTTCAAGCTGTTCAAGCTTTTCTCTTTTTTGTGCAGTTCCTGCAAGGTCAAACTGCAGGGCATAGTCATAATCAAAATCCGTAACACTCAGCCCGATACTTCTTATCGGCTTATCCCAATTGTAATTTGCCTTGAAAAGCGACATTGCATATTTCAAAAATTCAGTGCTTACATTTGTAGGAGCAGGCATATGGCATTGACGTGTGAAGGTGTTTAACTCATTGTCTCTTACTGATATTGTTAGTGTGACACCCTTAAGCTGATGTTTTCTCATTCGTCTTGCGACACTTTCGGCAAGTACATTGAAAACAATTTTTACATCCTCATCATTTATCAAATCTCTTGGTGTTGTTGTTGAATTGCCTATGCTTTTAATATCTCTTGCAAGGTCCATGTGTCTTACGGGTGATGTGTCCTCTCCACGTGCAAAACGCTGCAGCATTTGTCCGTTTTTACCGAATATGCTTTTCATAAATTTATCATCTGCATTTGCAACATCGCCTATAGTATAAATTCCGTATGAATTTAACTTTTTTGTGGTTGCCTTGCCAATCATAAGCAAATCATTGCAGGGCAAATTCCACACAATATCCTTATAGTTGTTTTTGCTTATTACAGTTATGGCATCAGGTTTTTTGTAGTCAGAGCCGAGTTTGGCAAAAATTTTATTAAAGCTTACACCTATGCTTACTGTAATGCCGATTTCCTGCTTAACACGGTGCCGTATTTCCTGTGCAATTTCATAGCCTGTTCTGTATCGGTCACCGGTAACATCAATCCATGATTCATCAAGTCCGAAAGGCTCTATAAGGTCTGTGTAGTCCTCAAGTATTTTTCTTACTCTTTGTGAAAATTCAATATATAAGGGGAAGTTGGGAGGTACTATGATTAAATCAGGACATTTTTGCCTTGCTTTCCAGAGTGGCTCTCCTACAATCAGACCGTATTTTGATGCGATTTCGTTTTTAGTGAGTATGATTCCATGACGTGACTGTTCACTTCCGCCTACAGCTATGGGCTTATCTCTTAGCTCAGGATGCAGATAACATTCGACGCTTGCGTAGAATTTGTTGCAGTCAATATGTAAAATTTCTTTTTCCATTGTTATCACCATTATTAGTATTGTTAAGCATATAGAACATATGTTCTATATTATATCAAAAAGGTATTTTTGTCAATGGTAAATATTGCATTTTTGCAAAGGAATATATAAATTCAGTTCATCGGGGGTATATATATGAAAAAATTCATGTCAATTTTTTTGTCAATAGTATTGATTTTTGCTGTGCTTACACCGCTTTATACAACGGTTCATGACAAAATTGAACGAAAAAGTGTTGCACGCTTTTGCAGTGCAGTAACAGAGCTGACCAAAAAATATGATAATCATATTGCTTATGCGGTGTATGACGAAGACGGAAATAAGAATATGAATACATCGGCAAACCGTCTTATTGTCAAAACTGATGATAAGATAAATGACGCAGATGCTGTTGACTGTGTATACGGTCTTGATTATGCTGTATTACAGTATGCGAATCAGGGCGATATGCTGAAGTCTTACGAAAGGCTTAAAAGTCTTGGCTATACAGTTGATAAGGATAGTGTTATAAGTATTTGTGATGCACAAAGCAATGAAATTCAGCCAATCGGACTTAGTGATGTTTCGGCCTTAGTATATGCATCTCATTATAAATATTCTGATGTGGATATTGCTCTGTCCAGATTTAATGGCTGCGAAACCGAGATAGTAGTTGGTATTATGGATACAGGTATTGACTATAATCATAGCGAATTTGCGGGCAGATATATTCATAATCCTGTCAATTTTGGCAATTCGGGTGAAGCTGATGACCCTATGGATGATCAAATGCACGGCACTGCCTGTGCAAGTATAGTAACACAGAGCACACCTGAAAATGTTAAGGTCAAGCCTTATAAAATTTTGGATGAGGATGGCTCTGCAACAGAGCTTAATATTATTGCAGCCTGTGAATATGCGCTTGCCGAAAAGAATAAGCCCGATGTTATGAATATGAGCTTTGGCGGGTATGCGAAAGAAGGAAGCTTTGCGCTTATCAATGATTTGATTGAAAAGCTTGTTGAAAACGGAATTGCAGTCAGTGTTGCTGCGGGTAATGAATCATTACCATCCGATTATATGAATCCTGCAAGCTGTGAAAGCGTAATCACTGTAGCATCCTGTGATAACAATAATGCTTTTTCATATTATTCAAACTATGGTAATATGATTGATGTTACGGCACCGGGTGAAAATATTTATGTTGCTAAGTTCAATACCGGTAACAGATATACCACGGAGCATTCGGGTACTTCTTTTTCAGCGCCCTTTGTCAGCGCGGCTTGTGCGTACGTGCTTATGCAAAATCCTGATGCAACACCTGCCGAGGTTAAGAATAAAATAAAATCAACTGCCATTGATATGGGTGAAGAGGATAGATTTTATTATGGTGCAGGGGTGCTGAACTTTGCAAATCTGACGGATGAAAGTGAGCTTGAAACACCTATGCCGAGTGTTTCGGGCGGGCTTTATCACGAGGTTCAGACCATAGAATTTGATAATTACATAGGTGATTTGTTTTATACTACCGATGGTACTGCTCCAAACTCAAAAAATGGTACAGTGTATACAGAACCCATTATTATTGATTCTGATACGCAGCTGACATTTGCACTTGTGTCAGGCAATAATTATATCAGTCCGATTGCCACACAGCACTATACAATTCAGTATTATGCGCCAAGCAGTGATTTTACAATTGTAGCAGGAACGATTATGAAATATAAGGGAGACAAAACAAATATAGTTGTGCCTGATAAAATACTTGGCGTAAAGCCAACCGCTGTTTACAAAGAATTATTTAAAAACAGCAATCTGACCTCGATTGTTCTGCCCGATTCTGTTACAACCTTGGGTACAGGTTGTTTTCAGGGCTCATCAAAGCTGAGACACATTGTTGCTAATGGAGTTACAAAGCTTAATGGTGATAGTGTGTTTGCAGATTGTGAGGACTTAAGGGATGAGGTAATGCCTAAACTCAAGACTGTAACTGGTGGTGCCTTTAAAAATTGTGAAAGGTTGCATGAAATAGATTTCGGGGAAAATTTGACGGAATTTAAAGACGAACTGTTTTCGGGGGCAGGATTGATGCACGGCAATTTCCCTAATGTGAAGGATACGGCAACCACCGCGACCTTTAAATCCTGTCCGCTGTTTACCTGCGATATTCCGCAGTTTACGACTTTGTACACAAAGTTTTTCTATGGCTGCAACCTTCTCTACAATCTTAATATCGGTCAGGTTACTGAAATATTTGATTCAGCACTTTATAATTGTGCATTTTTAAATGAACTTGATACATCTCAGCTTGTTACGCTGAACACAAACTCTCTGAGCGGATGCTTGCTTGATACTTTATATGCACCTAAATGTACGGCTTTGCCGGCAAAGTTTGGAAAATACTGTCAAATACGCGTGATTGATCTGCCTAATGCTGAGGGTGCAATAAGTTCTAATATGCTTTATTGCTCCAAAACGGAGGAACTTTATCTTGACAAAGCAACATCAGCGTCAAAATCAGCCTTTAGAAATACAATCAGCTTAAATATTGTTTATTTGCCTGAGGTTGAGCAGTATTATGAACCGTATACAAATCTCGACCAGCTTGATTCTCTTTTGACAGGTGAATATTGGGAACAAAAAGCTCCGCTTGAAATTGTATGGGTGCCAAAGGCGGAACTGCTTGGCGATATTAACTGCTTTGGCACAAAGCTTTTCTATGCACCGAGTGCAGAAACACTTACCCTCACAGTACACAGTGAGGATATAATGCCGAATGTTGTAGTGTCTGACAAAATAACCGAGGGTAATATCAGTGTTACAGCTGTGGGAAATCGTGCAGTAATAATTTCTCCGAATGGCACGTACGCACAGAAGTATGCAGCAGATGAAAATTGTAATTATACCTTTGTCAGCACAGATAATGTAAGCTACGGTCAGCTTGACGAGAGGAATTATTTTACATATGTAACAGGTAACAGTGATTTCTCTGTGCCATACAGATTCCTTGCTCCGTATTGGCAGAATGATATTATCAATAAAAACAGAAATGACATGTTCCATGGCTTCCTTCTTGATTTTGTTGGTGATGATGTGCTGAATGCAAAGGATTACAGTATATTAGTTAAAAATGCTGATGATAAATAAATTATTGTCTATATTAGTAAGTGTTGGTCAAACAATCGTAGGGAACGATGCCCACATCGTTCCGTTGGTATGTGGCGGTGTGATGTTATTCCCCTGTCAGGGGAAATGTCACGTAGTGACAAAAGGG
>JAIDVA010000177.1 GCA_029059925.1 Eubacterium sp.
TAAAACCATAAACTACTCTCTTTGATGGGAACCACATATATTTCATCCTATATATTCATACTCTGATAAAGAATTATATATGGGAATGTCTTTTTCTGAATCACAACTCCATTTTTAACATATTTAAATTCAAATTCAGAATCAATATAATGAATCACCTCCATTATATCTTCTTTCAACGCAAAATATCTTACGCTTTTAGACATCGTTTACTTTCCTCCTATAATCTCAGGTAAGTTTCCTAAGCCGTCACCTTTAGGAATTAAAATAATATTACGATTATTCGCAACGGATAAGGAACCGTTCTCTGTGTTCTAAGTCATAAAACCATCTTTTGCATTTTCTCAATTAAGCGAATTGCTTTTATTTTTCTACTTTTCAAATTCCGACAACAACTCATTATAAAAATATTCACAAGCCTCATTTTCATTATCAAATTCTTTTAGACCTGTCTTTATTCCTCTTTCACTATAGTAATACTCAAACTTTCCATTCAATATATTTAAACAATAAGTCTCGCTTGGAAATTGATATCCACCATTTATTATAGAAAATGCTTCTTTAGGAATATTTTTATTTAATGTATTTATTAATTCTTTAATATTCATATCAGTTACCTATTTTAAAATACCTTGGGACAATAAACTTTTGATTCAACACAAGGAAGCATCCCCTGTGTTTTCTGCTGATTTTGTTCTATCATATCATACAGCTTAACATTTTTCCTTTTGATAGTCTAATTGTTCTTCTTTTGTTACTGTGACAATGAACAATTATCATAATCAGAATTGATAATACATGAGGCGATATATGCATCATAATAACTATTGCAGAATTATTAATCATTATTTAGTCTATATCCTTTGCATCATATAAATTGTTTACAGAGCTTGTGAGTCTTCCTCATTATCATAACGCTTTCCTATGAATTCGTCAAGAACATCATATCTATGTATTAAAAAGATGAAGCAGGATGTTTGCTCACCCTGCTCATTTGATTTTATTAACACTAGAAAAAGCATCTTGTCTCATCGTTGCAAACAAAGTTTATTTGCGTGAGGATACAGAAACGTTCATCCTGCATTAAACGATAATTTATTCTAATAATTGCCGTAATTTTAGCAGGATTGCTTTTTCTTTTCGGGATATCTGCACCTGTGAAACACTGAGAGCCTTAGCTGTTTTTGACTGTGTAAAGCCCTTATAATACCGCATATCGATTATTGCCTGCTCTGTTGGTGACAGCTTTTTCATAAGCTGACTGACGGTTATTTTGTCAAAAAGCATATCGCTTTCATCAATCGGAATATCAATTGTATTTTCGCCGTCCTCACCACAGGAATTGAGTGAAATCATAGGGGATATCACATTGAGTATTTCTGCCGTTTCCTCGGCTGAGCATTCAAGCATTGCTGACAGCTCAGAAACGGTAGGCTCTCTGAGCTCTTTTTTCATAAATCTGTCACGCAAGGACTGTGCCCTGATTGCTTTTTCCTTAAGTGAACGGCTGACCTTGATTGCACCGCCGTCGCGAAAGATACGTTTTATTTCACCCATTATAACAGGCACGGCATAAGTTGAAAAAGCAAAACCCTTTGATGCGTCAAAATTGTCTACTGCTTTTATCAAGCCTACACATCCACTCTGGAACAAATCGTCATAATCCGCTCCTCTGCCTCTGAATCGGTTTGCTATGGAATGAACAAGACCGATATTCTGACTTATCATTTCCTCTCGGGTATCCGTTACCATTTTGCTTTCCCTTCAATTTTTTTTGAAAGTGTTACAGTTGTACCCTTGTCCTGTTTTGAACGGACTTTAATGGAATCACAAAAGCTTTCCATTACTGTAAAGCCAAGTCCTGCCCTATCGCCCTCACCTGTCGTGAAAAGCGGAGTCATTGCCTGGTTTATATCTGTAATTCCGCAGCCCTTATCGCGGATAATAATTCTGACAATATTTTTATCATCAACTGATCCTGTTATGTAAATCTTGCCGCAGGTATTTTTATAAGCGTGAACAATGCAGTTTGTAACCGCCTCGCTGACAGCTGTTTTCAAATCCGCAAGCTCTTCAAGTGTAGGATCAAGCTGAGTTACAAAGGACGAAACTACCACTCTTGCGAATGCTTCGTTAATAC
>JAIDVA010000178.1 GCA_029059925.1 Eubacterium sp.
TAATTACATTGTGAGGAGTTGATAAAATGAATGAATATTGCGTTGGTAAAGGCTGGTGGTCTTTACTTGATGAAGCACAGGAAAAGTTAAAAAGACAAGGTGCGAAAATAATTGAGTATAAAGAAAAATATGGAGTTTTAAAAATATATACTGATATTACTAATGATGAAATTCATAAAATAACAGATAATATTGAAAAGCAAAGTTCTCATATCTGTGAATTCTGCGGTAAAGAAGGTCATACCATTGAAATGAAAAACGGTCTTGGCGGTTGGCTGAAAACTATCTGTTCAGATTGTTCTGAAAAAGATGTATTTGAATTAGTAAGAAGTGAAAATAATAATTAGTTACATAAAGATTGGAAATGATATAATATGGAATATGAATGGGAAAAGGCAGGCGAAGAATTCTGGACAACTGATTGTGCTTGGTGTTTAGGAATAGATTTAATTCATCATCACAGAGAAGAAATAGGAAAGGTCAGCCTGATTTGCCGACCGAAACGAGTGCTTTACGATTTACCTGATACGGAAATTGAATGCACAATATATAAATATTCATCTGAATCCAATGGTATAGATGAATTGTATGTGGCAATCGGAAAGTTTAGGAATTATTGGGTTGTATTTAATGATAAATTATCTGCCAATCAAACTTTAAAGAAAAAATCAGAAAATAGCTTGCAATAGTATGCTTAATATGGTAAATTTAAATTATAAAAGCGGTCAACAGCATAGAAAGTAATAAAAGTGCTAATCTCTAACCTGCTAAACGAGTTAATAAATAGCAGCGTGTTTCCCCTGCACCAAAAGGGTTTTAAAAGTGAGAAAAGGGCAAAGCAGATTAATTTTGTTTTGCCCTTTTTGATTGTTTCTTTAGCAAAGACTAACCCCCAATTTTACTGAGGGGAAATATTGCTTTTTCACAACATTATGATACAATAATATTATAGTCTATTGAATTTTCTATAGTCATTTTCACACATATATATCAATAAGACCATCAATGAAT
>JAIDVA010000179.1 GCA_029059925.1 Eubacterium sp.
TGGTACAAACACCATCGTAATACCACATAGCATACCCGGAAGAGAGAGCGGAAAAATCACTCTGCGCATTACCTGAAGCTTATTTGAACCTAAATCCTGTGCCGCCTCTATAAGAGAATTATCCATTTTTGAAAGCACGGAATAAATAGGCAGCACCATATAAGGCAAAAAATTATAAACCATGCCCAGAATTACAGCACCGCTTGTATTAATAAGCTTTACAGGCTCAAGACCTATTGCAGTCAGCACAGTATTAATAACCCCCGAATCACCGAGAATAGTCATCCAGCTGTAGGTTCTGATCAGAAAGTTCATCCACATAGGAAGCATGACAAGCAGCACCATCATCTGCTGTCTTCGCATACTGAACTTTGAAAATATATAAGCAAAGGGATATCCAATAACAAGGCATATAACAGTGGCTGCAAGACCATATAATACAGACAATAGAATTGTAGGAAAATATGACGGTATCTGTGATACACTGTCAAGAGAGAAAGCGCCTAACCTGTCAGTAAAGGCATAATATGCCACCATAATAAGCGGTGCTATGATAAAAAGAAGTGACCATACAAGATATGGCTTATCAAGAAATTTTGTTGAACGTCTATTCATCCTCGCCGTCCTCCCAATTATAAGAGGCATCGGAAATATGATCCATTTCATCTGAGAAAGAAGAATAGTCACCGAACTCACCGCTGTATTCACTTCTGTTCATAATATGAATAGCATCAGGCTCGATGTACATACCGATTTTTTCGCCAACAGTATGGTTTTCCTCTGTTGTCTGAATCATCCAGATAAAACCACCGACATCAACAAGTATTTCAAAATGCACACCCTTGAAGGTAACACTTGTAATTTTACCTGTAAGGGACGCTTTCGCACCCGGCTCAACAATCTTGATATCCTCAGGTCTTACAACGGCCTCAACAAAAGCATTTTCGCCAAAACCGGCATCAAGGCAATCAAAGGTAACACCGCCGAAGGATACAACATAATCCCTCAGCATAACAGCATCTACGATATTAGACTCACCTATAAAATCAGCAACAAAAGCATTAACAGGCTCATTGTAAATATCCTCAGGTGAACCGATTTGCTGAATCTTACCCTTGTCCATAACAACAACTGTATCAGACATCGAGAGAGCCTCCTCCTGATCGTGTGTTACATATACAAAGGTAATGCCAAGTCTTTTCTGAATTGCCTTCAGCTCAGTCTGCATATCCTTTCTCAGTTTAAGATCAAGTGCAGCAAGCGGCTCGTCAAGCAAAAGCACATGCGGATTGTTAGCAAGTGCACGTGCAATTGCAACTCTCTGCTGCTGGCCGCCTGAAAGCGAATCAATGCTGCGCTTTTCAAATCCCTTAAGATTAACAAGCTCAAGCATCTGTGCAACCGTCTGACGTATTTCATCCTTGGATTTCTTCTGAATCTGCGGGCCAAAGGCGATATTCTCATATACATTTAAATGAGAAAAAAGAGCATAACGCTGGAAAATGGGGTTAACCTTTCTCTTATGAGGAGGAACATCATTTATTTTTTTACCTTCAAATATAACCTCACCCTCGTCAGGCTCAATAAAGCCGGCGATACAGCGAAGCGTAGTGGTTTTGCCACAGCCTGAAGGCCCCAAAAGCGTTATAAACTCTTTTTCATTAATATACAAATCCAATTTATCAAGCACAACATTATCACCATATTTAACGGTGATACCCTTAAGGTCAATTATCTTTCCCAATATACACATCCTCATTTTATCCCGATTTAACGAATTAAAATATTAAACTCGTCATAAGATTAAATATATATAATATAAACTAAAATGTCAATAGATTTTCTTTAATATTTCTGCACCTTTTTCTGCCTGCTCGATTGTATTTTTAACCTGTTCAAAATCACA
>JAIDVA010000018.1 GCA_029059925.1 Eubacterium sp.
AGCATAGCTTGTGCCCTCACCTGTCATTGCATTTGCCATTGTAATATCAATTACGCAAGCATCTGCGGAACCTGACTGAACCTCCATAAGAGCATCTGACTGAGCAATAACAGCTGTGTAATTTGTAATACCTGCATCATCAAGCACACCCTGTCCTGCTGATTCAGACTCAACAGCAAAGCTTAAATCTGACATCTGATCAAGGCTTGTATACTGCGCAGCAACATCTGCTTTCATTACAACAACCTGTGCATTCTTTACATAAGCCTTTGTAACAGAAGCATTTGTTTTAACCTCATCAGTAATTGTCATACCATTCCAGATAGCATCAAGTGATTTTGCCTTGAGCTCAGGCCATTTGTTATCCCAGTCAATTACAATAAACTCAGCCTCAACGCCAAGCTTCTCGCAGACAGCCTGCGCAAGCTCAGTATCAAAGCCTGTAAGTACAGTCTTAGCCTCATCCTCATAGTAGTTCATTGGTGCATACTCTGTAATACCAATTACCATTTTGCCCTTTTCCTTCACATAATCAAGGTCACTCTGTGCGGTTGAAGGCTGATCTTCATCTGTTTTTGTGTCCTTTGAGCAGGCTGTGAACAAAACTGTTGCAACAGAAAATGTCATAATTACTGCCAAAAGCACGGATAATACTTTTTTCATTTTTGATAAATTCCTTTCAAAATTAGTAAATCCACCGCAATACCACATTAGCACTTTGCCACGGTGAATTGTTACTCTGCTATTATAGCAGAGTTATATATAAAATGCAATACACAATATAAATTATTGTTTAGCGTAGCACGTAGTAACGAGGAAAAGTGTATTTAGAGGGTGAGAAATTGCTCTGAATTTTGTATTTTGCGAGTGGAAGCTGTACGAGGGTAACCTCATTTAAGGAAGTAAAATTACTCTCCAACTACTTTAATTACTTTTGCACAGCATAGTTTTTAACTATGCTGTTTTTTGTTTTTGACCATTGTTCAAAATATGTTCCTGGAAATATTCTTCCATCTGTTCAAGTAATGGCTCTTTTATGATACCCACACCATTATAATATATGTCCAAGTCCTGATGACGCTTGCCGTCTATCTTGTATGGCTTTGATACAACAATCCTTTCAATAAATTCGTGCAGTATTTCAGGTGTCAGATTTGTTAGATGAGTTAATCTCTTTGCCTTATCAATGAAATACCTTGCTTAGCGTTTCCAATTCAAAAAAACATTCTCTATGTTATTCTAAACATCTATTATTTCAACATTTATAATTAAAGAATAATTATTTTTTTCGTAATCACCGATATAATTATAAATAAAGAATGTCTTTTCATTATTCACATTAGACTCAATTGCGAATTTCTTAATGTGGTCATTTTTATTATTTGATATATAATCAATATTATCATTTGATAA
>JAIDVA010000180.1 GCA_029059925.1 Eubacterium sp.
GTGGTTGGTCGGCTCGTCAAGCAAAAGGAAATTAAAACCGCCAAGCATTAATTTTAAAAGCGCAACCCTTGCACGCTCACCGCCGGAACACACATCAAGAGGTCTGAAAACCTCCTCACCCTTGAACAGAAATGCTGCGAGTGCATTTCTCACTCTTGTTTCTGTCATATAAGGGAAGTTTGTCCACACCTCGTCAATAACTGTTTTTGACAAATCAAGCTTTGCTTGTACCTGATCAAAATAGCCCGTCATAAGCGATGCACCGAACCTGAACGTGCCGTCATCACGTGCCAAATCGCCCATTAAAATTTTGAGCAATGTTGTTTTGCCGCATCCATTATCACCCAGAAGAAAAACACGTTCTCCTCTTATTACATTAAAAGAAGCATTTTGAAAAACAGCTTTGCCGTTAAAGGATTTTTTCAAATCAATAACATCGAGCACATCCTCTCCGGATACGCATTTAGGTGTAAAATCAAAGCGTATTTTTTCAACCTTACTGTCCGGCAGAACAAGCTGAGCTTTGATACGTTCAACTACCTTTTCCTTACTCTCGGCAGTTTTGATATTCTTTTCTCTGTTCCACTGCCTCTGCTGTGCGATTATACCCTCAAGGCGTTCAATCTCCTTTATATCATTTTCATATTTATCTTCAATTGCCTTTTGTTCAGCTTCTTTTTTTATAAGAAAGGTTGAATAATTGCCCTTATAGGAACGAATTTTTTTATTCTCAAGCTCAATGGTCTTATCTGTAATTTTATCAAGAAAATATCTGTCATGGCTGATGATAAGGCAAGCACCGCTGAAACTCTTTAAGAAATCCTCGAGCCACTGTATTGCACTGATATCAAGATGGTTTGTAGGCTCATCAAGCAAAAGGAAATCCGCCTTTGACAATAGAAGTTTTGCAAGTATCAGCTTTGAACGCTGACCGCCTGAAAGCTTTGAAGTCGGTTTGTGAAAATCCTCTTCACTGAAGCCGAGACCTATAAGTGCAGACCTTGTCATAGATTTATAGGTAAGACCGCCGTTAAGCTGAAATTCGTTTGTCAGATAGTCCTGTCTTTCAATGAGCTCCTGCGACACATTTTTATGCAGCTCATCAGCCAAATGCTCAAGCTCCTGCTCCATTTTGATTAAATCGTCAAATACAGATACAAGCTCATCCCATATGGTTTTATTATCCGAGCAGGTGTGCTGCTCCATATAACCAAGTCTTATAT
>JAIDVA010000181.1 GCA_029059925.1 Eubacterium sp.
ATACCAGATTGTTGATATCATTTTTGAGGTTGACAACAAATCCCTCACAAATGGCCCTGATCTTTGGGGTCATTACGGTATTGCGCGAGAGTTTGCTGCTCTTGCAGGGAGAGAACTCAAGCCGCTTGAGACCATTGATTTAACACAGTATAACAATCTTCCTAAGGTTGATATGAAGATAGAGGATAACCTCTGTCAGAGATATTCCTGCCTGCAGGTTGAGCATATTAACACAAATGTAAGCCCTGTGAATATGCGCATCCGTCTTTACTATTGCGGTATGCGTGCTATCAATTTCCTTGCTGACCTTACAAACTATCTTATGCTTGAAATGGGACAGCCAATGCACGCTTTTGATTCTCGTAAGGTTGAAAAAATCCGTATCAAGAGATTTGATACACCTTTCACCTTCCGGACCCTTGATGGTGTTGAAAGAAATATTGACGAGAATACACTTATGATCTGCAATGACAATACACCTGTTGCTATTGCAGGTATTATGGGCGGTCTTGACAGTGAGATTGTTGAGGATACAACAACCCTTACTCTCGAATCTGCAACCTTCAATGCAGTATCAATCCGTAAGTCAACTGTTCGTCTTTCTCACAGAACAGATGCGTCCATGCGCTATGAAAAATGCCTTGATCCTGAAATGACGGTTTCTGCTATTGCTCGCTTTGTTAAGCTTATGACTGATATTGACAGCGGTGTTCAGGTCGTATCTGCACTTACAGATGAATACGCTTATCATTATGATACAGTTGAGCTTGATTTTGATAAGGCATTTGTTGACAGATACACAGGCATTAAAATTGACAATGATACAATCACAAGCACGCTTACATCACTTGGCTTTGATGTTAAGCTTGAGGATGATGATTTCAGCGTTGTTGTTCCAAGCTGGAGAGCGACAAAGGATGTTACAATCAAGGCTGATATTATTGAAGAAATCACACGTATTTACGGCTATGATAACTTTGATATCCATACCGCAAATGCGCCTCTATATCCTGTAAGGGCAGATGTTGAAAAGACGGATGAGGATAAGATTAAGGATATCCTTGTAAAGCGTTTCTCACTTCACGAGCTGCATTCCTATGTGTGGGCATATTATGATGAATACAGGTCACTTGGTATTGAGGTTGAGGATAATATTAAGCTTATTAATGCAACCAATCCCAATATTGAAACCATACGCAAATCCATTATCCCTACACAGCTTTGCCAGGTTAAGGGCAACACAGGCTTTTCAACCGATTTCGGTGTGTTTGAAATCGGCAGAGTTATTAACGGTGTTAGTGATGATAACCTTTGTGATGAGCATAAAAAGTTAGCTGTTACACTTTACAGCAAAACAAAGTCTGTTGAACAGCTTTATTTTGAGCTTAGAGATATACTTGCTGTCGTTACTGATGATATCAAGCACAAGAGCCTTGAATTCAAAGCAGCAGAGGCAGCTCATTCATATGAACACCCGAGAAATCTCAATGCTGTTATCTGCGACGGCAGGGAGCTTGGTGTAATCGGTATTGTTCACCCTGTCGTATCAAAGAAAATAGATAAAAAGGCAGCAATTGTATTTGCCGAGCTTGATGTAAAAGCATTTGCCGAGCTTTCAAATGACAGCATTTCTTATGAAGAGCCGTCAAAGTTCCCTGCAATTGAAATTGACCTTTCCTTTGTCAGTGATAAGTTTGCACCGATTGCAAATGCAATTGCAAATGCAAAGAGCACACTTGTTAAAAAGGTAGAGGTTGTTGATACCTATGCAGACGAAAATGCAAAATCAATCACAACAAGAATAACCTTCTCACATCCTGAAAAAACACTTACTCGTGAAGAGGTTATGAATATTGTTGACGGTATTGTTGCAGGTCTTGAAGAAAAGGGTATTGCTCTGAAAAAGTAATTTTATATTTGTAAATCTGGGCGGATTTTACTATCCGCCCTTTACTTAATTCTATAAACAAAATGTTTGGTGCTGGATATGATAATTAATGTTAATAATATAAATATAAATTATGAGGTGTTCGGTGAGGGTATGCCTATAATTCTCCTCCACGGAAACAGCGAGACACACAAGGTGTTTGACAAGCTGATTGAACGGCTGCAGAATGATTATAAGGTCTATGCTATCGACAGCAGATGCCACGGTGAAAGTGAGGATACCAAAGAAATATCCTATGACCTTATGGCAGAGGATGTTATTGCCTTTATTAAAGCACTTGGGCTTGAGACGCCGATATTATACGGCTTCAGTGATGGTGGTATAGTAGGCTTGCTCATAGCAATTAAAGAGCCTGATTTGCTGTCAAAGCTGATTGTAAGCGGTGCTAATATAAATCCGAACGGCTTGCAGGAGCTTAATCTGCTTTTTTATAAAATTGCTAATCTCGTATCAAAGAATAAGCTCGTTAAAATGATGGTTACTGAACCTGACATCAAGCCATACCAGCTTAATAAAGTAAAAATACCTGTATATGTGCTTGCTGGTGAAAAAGATTTAATCAGACAGAAGCATACACAGCTTATCGCGGATAGTATACCGAACAGTACGCTTGAAATCATAAAAAATGAAACGCATGGCAGCTATATTGTTCATAGTGATAAAATTTATCATATTATTAAGAAATTTATTTAGCAGTATTGATATTTACAAACATTGTGCAAATATGGTAAACTATAATCAATATATTAATAATTCAGTGAGGTATCAGTATGTTATATTCAGAGATGACTAAGGATGAATTACTCAAGGAGCAGAAGGCTCTTAAGAAAAGATATGATGCTTTTAAAGCACGTGGATTAAAGCTTGATATGAGCCGCGGTAAGCCGGGGCAGGATCAGCTTGATCTTTCAACAGGCATTTATGATGTAAGAAATTATATTGCAGACGGACTTGATGTTCGTAACTATGGTATGCTTGACGGTATTCCAAGCTGTAAAAAGCTTTTTGCTGATTTGCTTGGCGTAGATGCAAAGAATGTTATTATCGGTCCTAACGCAAGTCTTACACTTATGTTTGACTATGTGTGCCAGTGTTACACTCATGGTGCAGGCAGTACACCTTGGTGCAAGCTTGATGAGGTTAAATTCCTTTGTCCTGTTCCGGGTTATGACAGACATTTTACAATCTGTGAGCATTTCGGCATTAAAATGATTAATGTTCCTATGAAGGATGACGGACCTGATATGGACGTTATCGAGGAGCTTATCAAGGACGAAAGCGTAAAGGGTATGTTCTGCGTGCCTAAGTATTCAAATCCACAGGGTATTACATACAGTGATGAGGTTGTAGAGCGTATTGCCGCTATGAAGCCTGCAGCAGAGGATTTCAGACTGATCTGGGATAATGCTTACTGTATTCATGATCTTGATGATAACGGAGACGAGCTGCTCAATATTTTTGATGTTCTCCCTAAATATGACAATGAGGATATGGTCATTGAGGTTTGCTCAACATCAAAAATTACCTTCCCGGGTGCCGGTGTATCTGCTCTTATCGCAAGCGACAGCAACATTGCGGCTGTTAAAAAACGTCTTAACGCGCAGACAATCAGCTATGATAAAATGAATCAGCATCGTCATGTTCAGTTTTTCGGCAATGCAGATGGTGTTCGTGAGCATATGAAAAAGCACGCTCAGATTCTCAAGCCAAAGTTTGATATGGTACTCAATCACCTTGAAAATGAGCTTGGCGGTAAGGGTATTGCTACTTGGTTTAATCCGAACGGCGGTTATTTCATCAGCCTTGATGTTATGAATGGCTGTGCTAAGAGAACAGGTGAGCTTTGCAAGGAGGCTGGTGTTACACTTACAACAGTTGGTGCAACATATCCATATGGAATTGACCCTAATGACAGTAATATCCGTATTGCGCCGTCATTCCCGCCTGTTGCTGAGCTTGATATTGCAGCTGAGCTTCTTTGCATCTGTGTTCGTCTTGCCTGCACAGAAAAGCTTTTAGCTGAAAAGAACTAATACTTAATTATTTACAGCCTAGGCAATGAATAGAAATCCGAACCTGCCCAAAATGCAGTATAAAAGCGAATTTATGAAGTTTTCGCTGTTGCCTTGCGTCAGCAAGGCTGCCATCTCAAAAATCAAAATTCATCTTTTCTGCAAGCATTTTAACCACGGTTCGGATTACTACTCATTGCCTAAATGATGAATGAGCAGGAGTCAAACAAAAAGGTTTGGCTCTCGCTTTCTTATGGTGATAAAATGAAACTCGGTGCATCAACTGCCTGCTTTTATCCGCTCGAGACAGAGCAGGCGTTAAAAAAGGTTTGTGCTCTTGGCTTTGAAAAGGCGGAGGTGTTTATGAATGCACCCAGCGAGCTTGAAGAGCCATTCGCAAAACAACTTGATAAAATAGCAAGGGATGGCGGAGTGGACATAATCTCTGTCCATCCTTTTTCAAGCTTTCTCGAGTCCTCGTGTATTTTCGGCGACTACCAAAGACGTTTTAATGATTATATCGGACTGTATCAGAAAACATGTCATTGTGCTGCTGTGCTTGGTGCAAAATTTGTTGTTATTCACGGTGCAGTAGCGATGCCTAAAATACCAATACCGGATGAAAGATATTTTGAACGATTCAAAATGCTTGTTGATATCGGCAGGGCTGAGGGCGTAACTGTCTGTCAGGAAAATGTAAACAGGTTTAAAAGTCAGACAATTGATTTTTGCAAAAAAATGAGAAATGCTCTTGGCAATGATTATAATATGGTTTTTGATATCAAGCAGACTGTCAGGGCAAATCAGGATACCTTTGTATTTTTAGAAGAGTTTAAGCATCAGATAAGACATCTGCATATCAGTGATAATTCTTCACTTGGTGATTGTCTGCCGCCCGGTAAGGGTGAATTTGATTTTCTTAAGCTGAAGAAAATTATGGATGATGCCCATTATGACGGTGATGCTGTTATAGAAATTTATTCCGGAGGCTATGACGTTGCCAAGGAATTAAAGGAAAGTAAGGTCTATTTAGATAAGCTATGGACAAAATAAGCAACAGAACAAAGGGTATAATTTGTATTTTGCTGTCAGCGCTGGCTTTCAGCGGAATGAGCAGTTTTATCAACCTTTCCGGTGATGTTCCCGTGGCACAAAAGGTTTTTTTCAGAAATCTTGTTGCACTGTTTATAGCAAGTATTACCCTTATTAAAAACAAAGAAAGCTTTAAGCCTCATAAGGGCTGTTTAAAATTTCATATCATCAGATCCAGCGCAGGACTTCTTGGTGTATTCGGCAACTTTTATGCCACAACAAAAATGGCATCAACGGCAGATGCGGCTATACTCAACAAAATGAGCCCGTTTTTTACACTGCTGTTTTCCGCATTGTTCCTTAAGGAAAAGGTGAAACCAAAGCAAGCAATTGCAATCGGTATTGCCTTTGCCGGCGCAATGCTCGTGATTAAGCCGACTATGAGCAATTCGGAGTTACTGCCGTCACTCTGTGGCTTTATCGGCGGTGTATGTGCAGGTGGTGCATATACCTGTGTCCGTCACATGGGCAATAAGGGCGAAAACGGAAGATTTACCGTGTTTTTCTTTTCATTATTTTCCTGCGTGGTTACAGCACCGTATCTTATTTTTAATTTCCACCCAATGACCGCTAAGCAGTGGTTTTATCTTATAATGGTTGGTGTGTGTGCAGCAGGCGGACAGTTTGGCATTACCGCAGCCTATACCTTTGCCCCCAGCAGAGAAATTTCAGTATATGACTATTCAAATGTAATCTTCACTGCAATCAGCGGTTACTTTTTCCTTGGCGGCCAGGTACCTGACTTGTGGTCGTTTATTGGATATATCATTATCTGTGCAATGGCAATTTGGATGTTCATATACAATAACAGGGAATATAACCTAAAAAAATCAACTTAAATCCAATATATTGATGTAAAGAAAAACTACTTGCATTTTGCTATATATTGTGT
>JAIDVA010000182.1 GCA_029059925.1 Eubacterium sp.
TTTTTGAATTATCTTACATCAGAACAAAAAAGTCAGCTGAATACCTTTACGATAATAAAACAATATTAAAAAGGTGATATAATTTATAGTGACAATGATATATGTCTTGGAGCAGTTATGATTGTAGGCGGCACATCAAGAGTATATATAATGTCTGAAGAGGGCAGAGAAATAACATTATTCAGGCTTAAGGAAAGAGATTGCTGCGTTTTGTCAGCTTCCTGTGTAATCAGCGAAATAACCTTTGATACCTACATGATGGCTGAAAGTGATTGTGATATTCTAATAGTAAATTACAGCTTTTTTAACAAACTAATAAATACCAATATATATGTAAAATGTTTTGTTTATGAATTGTTAACCGAAAGGTTATCAACAGTTATGTGGGTAATGCAGCAAATATTATTTAATAAGCTGGATAGAAGACTGGCTTTATTTTTGGCAGATGAATGTGAAAAATCAAAAAGTAATGAAATTAAAATGACGCAGGAGGAAATAGCAAAAAATATCGGCTCTACAAGAGAGGTTGTAACAAGAATGTTAAATAAATTCGCCTCAGAAGATTTAATAGAGCTTGCAAGAAAAAGTATTGTAATAAAAGACATAGACAAATTAAAATGTATTTAAAATGCAGATTAATGTGATTAAGTCACAGAAAAATCAGAAATGTTGTGATAAAATATAGTAGAAATAAAGCTAAAGGGGGAAGCAATTTTGGCAGTAAAATTAAATCCTGATAAAGAAATTGTAGCTACTATAAAAGATGGCTTAAAAAAAACAGGAGGCTATTGTCCCTGCAGATTAGAACGAACGGATGATACCAAATGTATGTGCACGGAATTTAAAAATCAGATTAAAAATCCTGATTTTGAAGGATATTGTCATTGTATGCTTTATTACAAAACGATTGATTAAAGGAGATAAGAAGATGCGTGAAATAAATTTGAATTCAAGTAATTTTAATGAGGAAATAACAAATACAGATAAGCTGGTCTTGATTGATTTTTTTGCAACTTGGTGCGGACCATGTAAAATGCTGTCTCCGATTATCTCGGAAATAGCAAACGACTATTCGGACAGCATTAAGGTTTGCAAAGTAAATGTTGATGAAAATCAGGATTTAGCAATGAAATATAATATAATGAGTATTCCAACGCTTATATTTTTAAAGAATGGAAAGCTTGTGAAAAACAGTGTTGGATTTTGTTCAAAATCCGAATTGGTTAGTATAATAAATAATTTGTTATAATAAAATAGAAAACAGGAAAGGTGCTGCATATGGATAAAAAATTAAAAATAATAATAGAGCATTGTCCTCAGAACCATAAATGTCCGGCTGTAAACGTTTGCCCAGTCGGAGCATTAAGCCAAAAGGATTTTGAAGCTCCCAAAATAGATCATAATAAATGTATAAGATGCGGCAAATGCTCAAGCTTTTGCCCTAAAAAAGCCTTGGTGCTGTAAACACAAAATTATAGCAGACCAGTTATACATAGTCACACAACAAAAGACCGGTGTTCTTAGCAGAAAACCGTCTTGAAAAATTAAACTTTCCACATAATTGCAAAAAAAATAGTTAAGGCATCAGCCTTAACTATTTTTTATGCCTTATTCTAACTAAAAATCCAACAATTTTAAGTGTTTTGCAGTTTTGCAGCTTAGGAAATTCGTCTGTAAATATAGCTTAAAAACGCAGCAAGACTTGCGTCTTGCCAGGCTTTGGGGCTGTATTTCAGGCAATTTCTGCGAAAAACCAATACTGCGTTATCGTACCTCAGCTAATGTTCACGGTTAACTTTTTTATAACTCTATACATTAAATTTATTCATCATCACTCGACAGCTTGAGAACTGCAAGGAACGCCTCCTGCGGAACTTCAACCGAGCCGAACTGACGCATACGCTTTTTACCCTCTTTCTGCTTTTCAAGCAGCTTCTTTTTACGGGTTACGTCACCGCCATAGCATTTTGCAAGCACATCTTTACGCAATGCCTTTACAGTCTCACGGGCAATAACCTTGCTGCCGATTGCAACCTGAATAGGCACCTCAAACAAATGTCTTGGGATATGCTTTTTAAGCTGTTCGGCAATCTTTCTTGCACGTGAATATGCCTTTTCCCTATGAATAATAAAGGAAAGGGCATCAATCACATCACCGTTAAGAAGAACATCAACCTTGCACAAATCAGACCTGCGGTAATCAGCAATTTCATAATCAAATGAAGCATAGCCGCGTGTTCTTGATTTGAGTGCATCAAAGAAATCATAGATAATTTCGTTAAGCGGCAATTCATAGTGAATATCCACTCTGTCAGGTGTGATATAATTCATATCCTTAAAAATACCTCTGCGCTCCTGACACATATCCATAACCGTGCCGACAAATTCACTCGGCACATAAATATGCGCATTTGCAAACGGCTCCTCGCAATAGTCAATATATGCAGGATCAGGATAATTTGTTGGATTATCAATCTCAACCATTGTACCGTCTGTAAGATGTATTTTATAAATAACACTTGGCACAGTTGTGATAAGATCAAGATTATATTCCCTCTCAAGACGTTCTTCGATAATTTCAAGATGAAGAAGACCGAGGAATCCACAGCGAAAACCAAAACCGAGTGCGCCCGATGTCTCAGGTTCATACGAAAGTGACGCATCGTTGAGTTGCAGCTTTTCAAGTGCATCACGCAGATTTTCATAATCTGCACCATCAGCAGGATATACACCGCAGAATACCATTGGATTTACCTTACGGTAACCCGGCAGAGCCTCAGCTGCAGGATTGCTTGCGAGTGTAACGGTATCACCGACTCTTGCCTCGCTTACCGTTTTGATTGATGCTGTGATATAACCAACCTCACCTGCGCAAAGCTCGTCTGTCTTTTCCATAGAGGTAGCACGCATATAACCGACCTCAACAACAGTGAATTGCGCACCTGTAGCCATCATACGCATTGTGTCACCGGCTTTAAGCCTTCCGTCCATAACACGGACATAAACAATTACACCGCGATATGAATCATAGATTGAATCAAATATCAAGGCTCTGAGCGGTTTACTGTCATCACCGACAGGCGGTGCAATTTCATTAACGATATACTCTAAAACCTCTTCAACATTCTCCCCTGTTTTTGCACTTACACGCGGAGCATCAAGGCAAGGTATACCGACAACCTCCTCGACCTCCTCTGCAACTCTCTCAGGGTCTGCGGCAGGCAGGTCAATTTTGTTTATAACCGGCAATATGTCAAGATCGTGGTCAAGTGCAAGATAGGTATTTGCAAGTGTCTGTGCCTCAACGCCCTGTGAAGCATCAACAATAAGTATTGCACCCTCACATGCTGCAAGTGAACGTGAAACCTCATAGTTAAAGTCCACGTGACCCGGGGTATCAATCAGATTGAATTCATAAAGTTCACCGTTTTTAGCTGTATAATCCAGCTTAACGGCGTGTGCCTTGATGGTAATGCCCCTCTCTCTTTCAAGGTCCATATCATCAAGAATCTGTGCCTGCATATCACGAGTGGCAACGGAGCTTGTAAGCTCTAAAAGTCTGTCCGCAAGTGTCGACTTGCCATGGTCGATATGGGCAATTATTGAAAAGTTCCTAATATGTTTTTTATCAACTGCCAAAGTGGTAGTCCTCCGTAAATCATTTATATATTTGTTGGTAATCAATAAAAATCTTATTTGATTTTTTTAATTTCTTCAAGTTCTTGCTTAGCAAGTCCTGAATTATATTTAACCTTTGTAAACAGCCTTATAACATAATAAACCGGCAATAAATAAGGCTTTTTTTCAAGCTGTCTGTAATCGGCAAGCATTTTCTTTTTTGAAGGAAAAATCCTTCTGAAAAGGTACTTGAATTTTGAGCCGTTAAACTCCTCAAGCTTTTTGGTGTAATCAACAACAAGATTGCCGTACACACCGCTGCTGAGAAGAAAATCAAGCATTTTCTGCTGATTCTCCGTCACATCAGCAGCATTGAATACTGCATTCGTGAGTGCAATTGCATCCTCAGCAAATTCCTTTATACCGATTTCATCAAGCCTTGCCATTGCAAGGGGCATATCAATCGGATCACCATAATTCATAAGCACATAAATATCACACAAAAATCTTACGCCACAGCCGTTTGTTGCGTAGTGTTTGTACATATGGCAAATAGTATAAACGAAATGCTCCGTACTTTCAACATAATATTTATAAGGATTCTGTTTGTCAGCAACAGCATTATTCCACAAATCAAAGCGCGGACAGAATTGATTTTCTTCAAAGAAAAGATCCCTGTGCCATTCAAAGGTATAGAAAGGCTCTTTGAAAAAATCATCAGAATTTTCACACGAGGCAGTTAATCTGAAGCCGCGTGCTTTCATAATTTTGAACAGCTCGTCACGCTTGGAGTAATCATAAAGAATGTCAATATCACTCATCTGGCGCATTTTCTGCTGCGGATAATAATTCCGGATTACACTGCCCTTCAAAAGCATAAACTTAATCTGCTTTTGCATAAGCTCCTTTTCAAGCTCCTCGAGCTCATTTTTCATCGAAAGCAGCCGCAAAAGCTCGCTTTGAACATAGCTGAGAAGTTCTCCTGCCTGCTCCTTTGGCAAAAGCGACGCATCAAGCACCGATGCAATGATTGAGTA
>JAIDVA010000183.1 GCA_029059925.1 Eubacterium sp.
ATGTAATATGTTCCATTAATTGTAATAACCTTTTGGTTGCTTGCCTGCCAATTATAGCTGTCTTCACTTGAGCTGAAGCTGTAGGGCATTTCGTGCAGCCCCGATATTTCATCCGAAGCGTCAGCAGTTATTGTAACGTTTCTCACCCAGTCAGTTGGGTTTTGTGCACTGATTGAGCCGGTAGGTGATAATTTGTCAATCTTTAAATCAAGTTCACAGACGTCAGAGATATTACCTGCATTATCCTTCGCGCAAACATAAATTTTTGACTGCTTATCAGCTTCAAATGTATTGTCTGTCTGCCAATTGTGTTGATCAGACTCATACGAAAAGCTGTATGCAGCAACACCTGACAAGTCATCATCTGCCTGAGCTGTTAATACTATATTGTTATTTGTCCAGCTATCGGTATTACCTGTTACAGTTGGAATTTCAGGTGCGTTTTTATCAATCTTATTAATATCAACAACCATTGGCTGAGAAATATTGCCTGCATTATCCTTGGAATAAACATACAGTGTTGTATTTTCTGCAACTGTTTTAGTTTTACCTGTCTGCCAGCTGTAGCTGCCCTTTACTGTTGAAAAACTGTATGCAGCAATGCCCGACTGACTATCGGTAGAATTTGCAGTCAGTGTCACAGAACCGCTTGTCCATTCCGTTGCATTACCCGTAACCGTCGGGACTGAAGGTGCTGTTTTGTCAATTTTATTAATCGTCTGTGTTGAGACTAAGCGGATATTGCCCATAGCATCACGAACATAAATATAGACAGTACAATTGGATGAAAACGTTTTTGTATTTCCGCTCTGCCAAGCATAGCTGCCCTTTGTTGTTGAAAAAGAATATGGTGTTGAATGAAGTCCTGAGCCACCGCTGTTATCGGCCGCACCATTTATAGTAAGAGTTACATTACCATTTGTCCATGCGGTCGGATTGCCTGTTACACTGTTAATTGTCGGAGCGACAGTATCATTCGTATAGTTAATAACTGTATAGGGTCTGTATGACGAGGTCGAATGCTGCTTTGATGCAAATGCACGCCAGTTATAGTTGCCGTCATCCTCCTCAGAGCTTCTAAAAAGCAAGCCGTAATTATGATATGTTCCATCAGTCCAATATTGCACAGCAGAGGTAATATCAAATTTATACCAATAAGGATCCCCTGATTTGTCAGTTGATTTACTGTTAATATTTTTTCGCGCCATAGTGGTAGCAGGATAGTAGTCCGGTCTATTCTCCCATGTAACTGAACTTTCCACCCAATGATCTTTTACTAAGCACGGAGCAACATAAGTAGTGCTGGTTCGACCGGTTGTTTCACGTTCCCATATATAAGCACTGTTAATTTTAGCACCCTTTTTAATCTCTTCCGGCCATGAAAAATAATTAAGAACACGTCCGTATCCGAACTCGGAATTTGAGGTGCGTCCAAAGCAACAGGTTGCTTCATTACCATATGGTATAACTCTGCTTGTTGCTGAGCTGTATATTCCGGCATCTTTATAATTTGCCAGATTGCTTGTTGTAGGATCTATTGTAACAGGATATACTGTAGCTTCGCTGTCAAGCCATGACTTGTCCACTGTTACAGACATAATATATGTATAATCATCAAGCTGCTCAAGAGTATATGTACAGTCTGTATAATGCTCATCCCTGTCGCCCTCAACATATTCACTGTCATAAGCAAATGGCTTGGAGAATGTCTGAACAACGCTGCTTTCATCCTCATTGCTTATAAGAGATACCGTACCATCATCATTAAGTACAGCCTTGCAGTTATCCGTTTTTAAAGCAAACGAAAATGTATTTTTATTTATATTCTGATTCAGTACAATTTCGTCCTTCAGTCCATTGAGCTGAGGATAAAACTTCAAAACAGTCTGAGCACCAAAGGCACCGCTGTATTCAAATATTTCAAATCTATCGTTTAAATAAACGGAAGTGCTCTTCTTACCGACAGATGATGTATAATCAGTTTGTGGAATAATAGAATATCCGCAATCATTGAATTCTATCATAACACCTTTTTGTATATCGCTTGAAAAATTAATTCTGTAATCATTCTGTCCGTTAGTATATTCATAGCCTGCGGATTTTAATTTTGAATCATTTTGTTTTTCAACAGAGATATCCTTAGTTTTTAATTCACCATTTTCATCGGTATATGAAATCGGCTCTGAAAATAAATACATTGTATTAGAGCCGTCTCTGTTTTCTAAATTGATTATATGATTATCTGCAAGCATTGCATCTTCTTCAATGCCAACAGCACCTTTTGTATCAACAATTTCAGCAGCGTAAGCAGAAAGAATTGACTTAATCCGGAGAAGATTCTGAAGACGGGATGAGCCTACAGTAATTGCAACAAATGTACCAAATGCGATGATTAAAGATAGTATCACACATAATACCCTTTTCCATAGACTATATTTAATTAATTTCGACTCATAAAATCCTTTCATTTCAATTCACATAACCTTTCAAATTATAAACAGAATTTCAAAACATAATGCGTTCTTATTGCAGTGCTGCAAAATTTAATAAACCTACATATCATTAATTCTAAAATGCCATATTATATTGCTTTGTCAACCGCAAATGCAAAATTACACAATATTACGACAAAAATACACAAAATTCAATTTGTTATCACTTTCCAAAAGTATAATTTTATTAACAAGCTAACGCAAAAAATCCACTGCATTGAATAATACAGTGGATTCTTTATTACTTGATAGTCAGTCTGAGGAATTATTAAGGACTGACTTTTGTAAACAATAATTTTTATATGATTTAAAGTATTAATCGTGAACCTTGAGAGAATGAATCATTCTGATAAAAGCAGGATCGCCATGATCTACAATCTCGCTTTTACCCAAATCAAGCTTAGAGATTTCTGCTATTTCGTCAGATGTGAGTTCAAAATCCCAGATATCAATATTTTGCTCCATTCTTTCAATATGAGTTGATTTAGGGATAATAACAACACCTCGCTGAACGTTCCACCTGAGTGCAACCTGAGCAGCTGACTTACTGTATTTGTCACCAATAGCTGTCAAAACCGGATGATTGAAAATTCCATGCTTACCCTCAGCAAGAGGTCCCCAGGCCATTGGTGTTACTCCATATTCTTTCATATTATCAAGAGCATTTTCCTGAACAAAAAAAGGATGCAGCTCAATCTGATTTATTGCAGGACTTACATCAACAGTCTCACAAAAATCTGCGAGGATTGCAGGATAGAAATTACATACACCAATTGCTCTGATTTTA
This sequence comes from Eubacterium sp., assembly GCA_029059925.1. Taxonomy (GTDB): domain Bacteria; phylum Bacillota; class Clostridia; order Oscillospirales; family Acutalibacteraceae; genus Eubacterium_R. The sequence continues at coordinate 3,280 of JAIDVA010000183.1, forward strand.
CCCTCTTTATAAAGCTCTTCCATAGCTCTCCATGCACCATGATAGTCACCCATCGGCTGGTGAATAAGATAAAGATCAAGATAATCAAGTCCAAGCTTTTCAAGGGATGTGTTAAAGGCTTTCTTCGCCTGCTCATAGCCTGCATCCTGCACCCACAGCTTTGTTACAACAAATAGCTCCTCATGCGCAACACCGCTTTTGACGATGGCATTTCCGACTGCTTCCTCATTCATATATGCTGCGGCAGTATCAATAAGTCTGTAGCCGCTTTTAATTGCATCAAGCACAGCTTTTTCACACACCTGTGCATCGGGAATCTGAAATACACCAAATCCCTCAAGCGGCATTTTCACCCCATTATTCAATGTAATATAGTCCATAAAAAACTCCTTTTAAAATCAATCTTGATTGTTTGAATTTATTATTTCCTGCAAGGTAATATTTTCATTTCTATACCTTGCATTTGGATTTTTCTCTCCACGTTTTATGGTAATTGCCTTTTGAGGGCAATTGTGTGCGCAAGCAAGACAATATTCACATTCGGCTTTTCTGCGAACTGCAATTCCGTTGCCGATAATTATATTATTAACAGGGCAAACCTTTTTACATATACCGCAGCCGATACATTTTTCAGTCTTGATTCTAAGCTGGCTGCCGTCATTTATCATAAGTCTGAGCTTTTCCATTGTCCAGACACGCTTTGCAAGCCTTCTGTCCTGTGATGACACCTTTGGAACACCCTGCTTTTTTGCATTAACATCTGCAATAATCTTATCAATTCTCTTTTCTGTACCTTTATCAGCAATCACTTCTTTTTCCATATCAAATACAGGAAGGTAATTATCTGCCATTGATACAGTATTCATATAGTTAATTTTAATACCCAGCTTTTTACATTCATCAGGTACTGTTTCACATATTACCGAATCGTGATTGCCATATGTGCCTATAAAATATAAGTAATCCGTTTTAAAGTTTGATTTACGCATAAAATCCATCACGATTTTCGGAGCACGACCTGCATACACAGGGAATACAATACCAATACTTTCATCTGAAAAATCGAGTCTGTTATGCTTTATCATCTGCGGGATGCTTATAGGATTTTCGTCAAGCCTTTTTGCAACATAAAGGCTGTTGCCTGTTGCAGTAAAATAAAATACCATAATTCACCTTTCAGTTATATATCAAAACCTTCAATCCACGAATGAATTTCTGTTTCAGATACGCTTTCAGTAAATCTTTCACCATCAAGCCAATTGCCTGCGCCTGCCATCTGTTCAAGCAGTCTGCCGCTTTCACCTAATCCCGAGCTTGTTGATGTACAAAACGGAATCACTGTTTTTCCTGTGAAATCATTGTCCTTTACAAAGTTATTCACAGGCCATGCAGCAATCTGCCACCAGATAGGAAAACCAATAAACACAGTATCATAGGATTCCCAGTTATCCACTGTTGATGACACAAGCTCTATATTTCTTGCATCTTCATTGTCGTGCTCATAATTAACACGGCTGTTTTCGTCTCTCCAATTCAAATCGTCATCTGTATATGCATCTTTTGGCTCAAGTGCAAAAACATCTGCATTTGTTGCCTTGGCGATATAGTTTGCCGCATTTTCGGTATTACCGCTTGCCGAAAAATACACCACCAAAGTTTTTCCCTTATCAGCAATACTATTCTGACTGTCAGATTCAGCTGTTGTATCTGAAACCTGCTGAGCAGATGTTGAAGAGCCCCGGGTTTCATTCTCATTCTGCAAATTATTGCTGCATGCAGCAAGAGCAAATATAAGCATAACTGCCATTAAAACTGAAATAATTTTCCTCATAATTTATACCCCTTTCAAATTAAAAACATTCTTTAAATATTTCAAATATTTCTTCATGTGTCATTTTTTTATATGCTGTAGGTACTATATTGCAGGAATACGCAATAGCTTTCAAATCTGTATCAGCATCAATTCCGATTTCACTAAATTTTGACGGCATTCCGATTTCCTTAATAAAATCAGCAAGTGCCACAATTCCCTCAAGTGCAATTTCATCGTCTGTTTTATTTGCAGGGTCAACACCCCATACCTCAGTTGCAAACTGCTTAAACTTTGGCAAACCATACTTATAAATATGACGATAATATACAGGATGCAGTACTGCCAATCCTTCACCGTGATTGCAGTCTGTATATGCACCTAACTGATGCTCCATCTGGTGACATTCAAAATCTGTTTGCTTGCCAAGCTTGATGATACGGTTTTCTGCCATTGTCGCATCCCACATCAGATTGCTTCTGGCTGTATAATCCTCGGGATTTTTGATTGCTGCACGAATATTTAATATAACATTCTTCATAAGTGCTTCGGAAATATCATCCGACACATTGCTTTCATCAGGCTTGCCGAAATAAGTTTCCATAATGTGTGACAACGTGTCAAAAGCACCTGATACCATTTGCTTTTTCGGCACACTATAGGTATATGTCGGGTCAAGCAAAGCAAATTTTGTATAACATTTAGGATAATCTCAGCCTTTTTTAATCTTAAGCGCTTCATTCGTAATAACTCCAC
>JAIDVA010000184.1 GCA_029059925.1 Eubacterium sp.
ATGATATACTTTGTATGTGATGTTTAGTATCGGAGTTGTTTTTATGAAAAAATTATTGATAATTAACGGTTCGCCAAGGGATAACGGTGTGTCTGCTGAGGTTATTAATCAGGTAAAAAGATATTTTCTTGATTGTGAAATCAAAGAGTATGACACGTATAAAATGGCACCTGCGCCTTGCAGTGATTGTAAGTACTGCGAATATCATGACGGTTGTTCAAACAAGGACTTGGATTTGTTTTTTGAGGATTTTGAAGATGCTGATTATATAGCATTTTTTACACCTATATATAATAACTTTTTCCCTGCACCGCTTAAGGCGATTATTGACCGCTTTCAGCGCTATTACAGTGCACGTTTTAAAAGAGGTGCCAATCCGCCGATTGATAAGCACAGGAGAGTGGGTGCAGTCATTGTCAGCGGCTCTAATGCAAGGCAGTGTGCCGACTATATGGTGTCAACCTTAAAGCAAGCATTTACCGTGCTTAACGGTGAAGTCTGCTCAAGATATTATATTCCGAATACCGATGTCGGCAACTATACGTTTAATATAACCGAGCTTGAAAAATTTGTTCACTTTTTAAAGGGCTGATAAAATACAGGGCACCCGATGATTATTCATCGGGTGCTGTTTCATCTTCTATACATATATAAGGCTCACCGTCTATCATTTTAATAACCGCTTTGCCGTTCCAATCATCAAACGCTATATTAAAAAGACCTAACATACATCTGAATCCTGCTCTGTAGGAGATATATTCGGAAATGTCACGCAGTTCACTGAGCGTATCCTTATAATTCTCAAGCAAATTATAATCACACGGCTGGAGAGCATTTCGGACTGATTCTTCGCATCTTTCAGCTTTTCGCAGCATTTTCTTGTATTCCTCAATATCATCAAATACATTCTTTTTCTTTTTGATTTCTTTTTCCCAGACTTCAAGAATGAATTTTTCATCAATTTCCATGGTGCTCCTCCTAAAATAAAAAAGTGTGCAGCCGAAACTACACACTAAAAACGCATAGCTCCGTTTGTTGTCACACAAATTTCGTATTCTATCTTAAATAAAGCACACGAAGAAGAGCTAGCATTTTTATCATGAGAAAAACGCCGTGCTTTATTCTTGAGATAGAAAAATATTAAAATTTGTGTGACACATTTAGTATATCACCATAAACTTTTTAAGTCAATAAATAAGATAAATTATTGTTTAGCGTATTAAATGATGTTGCATTTTACAACGTAGGGGCGCATATTGTGCGCCCGCCAACATTATCGTTGTACCTACGGGCGAACGATGTTCGCCCCTACGTTGGTGCAGATTACGTGAT
>JAIDVA010000185.1 GCA_029059925.1 Eubacterium sp.
GATATCTACTATGTACGGATTATGTCACTCATTAAAGCATATGGCTGTAATTATGATTTTGCCTGTTTTTACAGACAGCTTGATGAAAACAAAAATATCACTGCAATATTATCCCGACTCGATAGTGATTGGACATTATGTTTTTGTGATAAAGCGGATTTTGAAGAGCTTAAAGAATTTTTTTGTGTAATCGGTTACAGATCAGTTTTAGCTGATGCTTCATTTAAATTTACAGACAGCTTTGATGAGGGAATGGTTATGTCCTCTTCAAGAAAGATAGAATTTCCATCTCAATATACTGAAATTGACAGATTCCCGAAGCTTATGGAGCTTTTTAACTTTGTTGATTATGATACAGCCGACTTTGAGTCATGGTATGTTGATATCAGTCACAGAATTCGTCACGGCTGTGCAAGTGCATATACACTGAATGTGAATGATGAAATTATCTCAAGCGGTATTTTTTCATCAATTTATAATGATGATGCTGTTTTGACTGCTGTTCAGACCTCACCGGAATTCAGGCATATGGGATATGGCTCTTCGCTTGTATCCGAAATGCTTGGTGATATAAAGGGTACAGTTTATCTGATGAGAGAAATGAACATGAACGAGCAGTTTTACATAAAGCTCGGATTCAATAATACAGGAAAATGGAGGATGTATAAATGATTCCTTTTTTTAGAATCAGTGAAAAAATTGAAAATGCATCAATAAAAGCATTGGAGCTTTGCCAAAAGCCATTTGCCATTATCGATGATATAACAGAATATAATCAGCTGAAGGTACAAAAGGCTTTTATCGAGCATGGTATTTCCGAAAGCCATTTTTGTACAAGCACAGGCTATGGATACGGCGACAGAGGCAGAGATACACTAGACAAGGTATGGGCAAGTGTGTTTGGAGCTGAAGATGCACTCGTGCGTCATAATTTTACATGCGGAACGCATACGCTTGCAACAGCATTATTCGGTGTTTTGAGACCCGGTAACAAGATGCTTTGTATAACGGGTACACCCTATGACACGATACATAATGTAATCGGTATCAGTGGTGAGGGTATGGGCTCTCTTAAGGATTATGGCATAAGCTATGATGAGGTTGCTCTGAAAAATGAGCGGCTTGACTATGACGCAATCGAAAATGCTGTCGATAACAGTGTTACAATGGTTTACATTCAGCGAAGCCGAGGTTATGAGCTCAGACCCAGCCTTTCAGTTGACGAAATCGAAAAGGTTTGTAATATTGCCAAATCAAAAAATCCCAATGTAATCGTTATGGTTGATAACTGCTATGGTGAGTTTGTTGAAAAGTGTGAACCGACAGAGGTTGGTGCGGATTTGATAGCAGGCTCACTTATAAAAAATGCTGGCGGCGGTATTGCGACAACAGGCGGATATATCGCAGGCAGAACAGATTTAGTTGAGAAATGTGCTTACAGGCTTACTACTCCCGGATTGGGTAAAGAGGTCGGCGCAACACTTGGACATAACCGTGAACTTTATATGGGACTTTTCTATGCACCGCATACAGTAGGAGAAGCACTAAAAAGTGCAGTCTACATCTCAGCTCTGTTTGAAGGCTTTGGATATGCTGTTACACCTAAGTATAATGAAGCAAGACATGATATTGTACAATCTCTCGGTCTTGAAAATCCCGAAAGTCTTGTTGCCTTTTGTCAGGGTATTCAAAGCGGCAGTCCTATTGACAGCTATGTGCTGCCTGAACCATGGGATATGCCCGGCTATGACAGCAAGGTTGTTATGGCTGCGGGTGCATTTACACTTGGATCTTCAATCGAGTTATCAGCTGATGCACCTATAAGAGAACCATATTACGCTTGGATTCAGGGCGGACTGAATTTTCACAGCGCAAAAATTTGTGCTTTGCTTGCAGCACAGCAGATGGAGGATAAAGGACTGTTAAAATGAGTGATTACAATTTTAAAGGCATAAAATCAGAAAGCATACAGCTTTTGTGCGAAAACAGGTTTCACGATTCAAAAGCATTTTATGAGGAGCATAAAGAAGAGCTTAAACAGGGGATAACCATACCTATGCGGCAGATTGCCCTTGATTTAAGTGATTTAATGCTTGATATTGATGATATGATGCTGCTTGATCCAGTCAGATGCGTTTGCAGAATTTACCGTGATACAAGAGGCAACCGTAATAAAATTAAATACAGGGAAAATATGTGGATGTTTTTCAGACGTCATAAAAATGAATTCCCCGGTGCGCCATTTTACTTTTTTGAATTTTTCCCCGATTCCTTCGGCTATGGCCTTGTATTCTGGCTTTACAGACCATCTCTTTTTAAAGAAGTGCACAAAATGATTTTAAAGCATCCTGACAGATGGCTTGATGCTGTCAAGGCATGTGAAGATGCAGGTTTTACCTACGAGTGCAGAGATGAATATAAAAAAGAGCTTTATCCCGATGCACCGGAAGAGCTTAAGCCGTATCTCAAAGCAAAGAATATGTCATTTGTATACTATAGCAAGGATCTTTCAAGAATTGACACACCTGCTTTGATAGATGAACTTAAGCTTGCATTTGATATTGCCAGACCTATGTATGAATTTTTTATTGATGTTTTTGATAATCTCATCAGTGAAGGATTGATTAAACCTGAGGATTATTACAGAAGATAAGGTGTTATATGCTAAAAATGGTTTTTGGCCGCTCAGGCTATGGTAAAACTGAATATGTATTTAACAGCATTAAAGAGCTTGTAAAACAGGGTAAAAAAGATATTTTGCTGCTTACACCCGAACAATATTCCTTCATAAGCGAAAGGAGCTTATTAGAGGAGCTTGGTGAAGCCGGAGTATCAGCAATCGAAAATTCTTCCTTTTCGCGTATTTCGGATACGGTAAAAAAAGAATTAGGCGGAGAGAGTATTCCTGTACTTACAAAGGGCAGCAAGGCAGTTTTAATGCTTCAGGCTATTGAAAATGCCAAGGATAAGCTATGCCTTTTCAGCAAAAAGCTTGATTCGACAACTTTCGTTGAATCTATGATAAAGATATATGATGAAATGAAATCCTGTAATCTCAGTTCGTCACAAATATCTGAGCTTGCAAAGGGAATTGACAATATAACCCTATTAAATAAGCTAAGCGATATTTCAGTTATTATAAGCGCATATGAATCTATTATCGAAAACAGATTTTTAGATACGGCTGATGAGCTGTCGAGACTTTACGAGAAAATTAAAGACCAAAACTATTTTGCCGAAAAAACAGTTTTTATCGACGGGTTCAACGGTTTTGTTGCACAGGAATATAAACTGCTGGAGCTTGTAATTAAAGAAGCCGAATGTGTCACAATCACACTGTGTACTGACTCCTTTGACAGTAATGACAGATTTAATCTTTTTACTTATGTTAACGATTCTGCAAAAATAATCAGTAAAATTGCCCGCAAAGCGGGGATTGAATGCAGCAATATTATTCTTGATAAAAATTACAGAGCAAAAAATAATGATATTCTTGCACTCGAAAAGAATTTCTTCAGTGAAAATATTGATGATAAATTTAAATGTAGTAAC
>JAIDVA010000186.1 GCA_029059925.1 Eubacterium sp.
TTGTTCGCCCGTGGGCACAACGATAATGTTGGCGGGCGCACACTGTGCGCCCCTACGAATCACACAATCTACACTTTCGTAGGGTGCGAGTGAACCCTTTTGTCACTACGTGACATTTCCCCTGACAGGGGAATAACATCGCACCGTCACATACCAACGGAACGATGTGGGCATCGTTCCCTACGATTGTTTGACCAACACTTACTAATAGAAACAATAATTTAAGCAGTTGTCTTAAGTGACAGCTTCAATTTATCCGCAATCATTGCAATGAACTCGGAATTGGTTGGCTTGCCGCGTTGTGACTGAATTGTATAACCAAAATATGATGAAAGGACATCAACATCGCCTCTGTCCCATGCAACCTCAATTGCGTGTCGGATAGCCCTTTCAACTCTGGATGCAGTTGTATTGTACATTTTTGCAACCGTCGGATAAAGCAATTTGGTGACAGAACCAAGCATTTCACTGTCAGACACAGAAAGCTTAATAGCCGTTCTGAGATACTGATAACCTTTAATATGAGCAGGCACACCAATTTGTCGCATAATATCAGAAATAACAACATCAATTTCATTATCTGAAATTTCGTTAAGTTCTCTTCTCTTTTTCTCAGATTTCCAAGATGCGAGGCTTGTAATTCTTTTTGCAACTGAAAGCGCTGTAACAGGCTTGATAAAATAGTAGTTCGCACCGGCATTAATCATCTGCTCCTCAAAATCCTGTGAATCAACAGAAGAAATAACAGCAACAAGCGGTTTTTCATTAAGTGAATTATTCATATGCTCGAGAATTTCTATAGCATCACCATTTGGCATAAAGGCATCCATAAGTACAACATCAATATGCTGGGAATCGATAATGGACATAACACGAAGTCCGTCCTTTGCAGTCAGAACAACATCAAATCCAGCATTTTTCAACTCCTTCTGACACGCCTTGCCAAATTGTGCTGAATCATCAGCTATTAATACTTTTAAATTGGTTTTCATTAAAAACCCTCCTTTATTTGTTAAGAAGAGTGTATCACGAATTGGCAAATTTTGCAAGTCTTTTTCACGTTCTTTTGCATTTATTTTTCACTTTTTGAAAATTCCTTTTAAAACAGAAAGCATCAATTAATGAGGCTTTACATTTTATTCGACTTCTTTGGACTTATCAGCCATTTTTTCTGCAAATATTGCATAGCCTTTTTCCGGATTATCCACAATCACATGAGTTAGAGCTCCTATGAGCTTTCCGTTCTGGATAATTGGTGAACCTGACATCCCCTGAACTATACCGCCTGTTTTATCAATCAGCTCATCATCAATAACTTTAACAACCATATTTTTTTCATTATTATTTTCTCTATAGGACACTCGGGTAATTTCAACATCATAAAGTTTAGGTCCATCCCCATCAACAGTGCAGAGCAGCTGAGCACTTCCCTTTTCAACCTCCTGAGGAGCTGCAATCTGGTACAGCTGCAAACCATCAATATCACAGCTGTATTTGCCATATATGCCACAGGTACTGTTAACGCTTAATGTTCCGATTACATCATTCGAAAAATCACAGCAAAGCGAACCTGCCTCACCATTACTGCTTTTATAAAGTTTGGTAACCTGTGCTTTTACCGCTTCACCATTCAGAATAGGCATAATTTCATTCGTATCAACATCTGTAATAGGATGCCCTAACGCTGCAATTGAATCATTTTCAGGATTGTAAAAGGTAATAGTTCCTATGCCGGCAGTTGAATCACGCACCCATACACCTACCTTGTAGCTTCCTTCAGACGGCGAATATGCAGGTGTTAAGGTGAAGGTTTTATAATTTCCGTTTCTTTTAACCTTGATTTTATAATCTTTACCATTATTATCATTGAATGTTTCTTCAACCTGTGATGATGATGTCATTTTAACATTATTTATACTTATAATTATGTCGCCTTTTTCCAGTCCTGCCTCTCGTGCAGGGTTGCATTTACCATCAGCTGTTTCTACATCCTTTGTACCTACAACAATTACACCATCGGTATAAAGCTTAATGCCGAAGCTTTCTCCGCTGACATAAACACTTCTCTCACTAGTCTGCGAAATTTTAGCTGTCTTTACAGGAATAATGCCAAGCAGTTTAATTTCATTTTCGTCAGGCGATACACGAGTGTTTTTCTGAAAATCCACCTGAGCATTATCTGACATATCAACAGTATAAATAGTCTTATAGCTTATATTTTTCGAGGAATAGGCTGTTATTTGATCAGGCAGAGCAAAACTGCCAAAGCCTATTAATGTATAAATCAATACTAAAACCACTGCAAAACATGCATCTGCTATACGAATTATTTTTTTCAATCAAATCACCGATTATAGTATTAACCAAAAAATAAGACATCTCAAAGATGTCCTTAAAAAAAATTTTTTAAATTTTGTAAAAAAATAAGGACAGCAGCAGCTGTCCTTTAATTTTATGTAATTAAATTGATACCTCGTGGGCAATGTCATAAAGCTCAAGATCAATCGACTTTGACATATTAAGAGCTTCAAAAATATCGTAGTCAACAACCTCTTCTCTCTGAACGGCAACAACACGATTTCCGATATTTTCCATAAGAAGCTTAACAGCATAATTACCCATACGGGTTGCCATTACTCTGTCTTTGACAGTAGCATATCCACCGCGCTGAACATGACCAAGTGTCATTGAACGCGATTCAACACCTGTGCGTGCTTCAATCTCCTTTGCGAGTTCATCAACGTCAACATCCACACCTTCGGCAACAATAATAATAAAATGCTTTTTGCCTGTTCTCTGGGTGCTCTCCATACGCTCAATTACATGCTTTTCAATATCAAACGGAATTTCCGGAATAAGAATTGCTGTAGCACCTACCGCAATACCGGAATTAAGTGCAAGATAGCCTGCACGTCTGCCCATTACACCTACTACCGTGCAGCGGTCATGGCTTTCACTTGTATCACGAAGTCTGTCAACCATTTCCATAATAGTATTAAGGCAAGTATCATATCCGATTGTGTAATCACAGCAGGCAATATCATTATCAATCGTACCGGGAATACCTACACAAGGAATACCTCTTTCAGACAAATCTCTTGCACCGCGGAACGAACCGTCACCGCCAATAACGACTACGCCCTCAATCCCCCATTCCTGACAGGTGCGAATAGCCTTGCGCATACCCTCTTCAGTCGCAAATTCAACAGAACGGGCTGAATAGAGAATTGTGCCGCCTCTATTAATAATATCCGACACAGAACGCAAATCCATTTCAATAAAATCGCCGTTAATAAGTCCGTTATATCCACGGATTACACCGTATACTTTAATTCCGTTTTTACATGCTGTGCGAACTACCGCACGAACAGCAGCGTTCATACCGGGTGCGTCACCACCACTTGTTAATACCGCAATTGTTTTCATAATTAGTATCCTCCTACCCTAAAAATGATAACATAATATATTGTATTTTAATATTACTGAGCAAAAATGTCAAGTATTGACTTTGTTTTTTATGTTTTCTATATATTTCCTCTTAAAATATCAGTGCAAATTATTGTTTATATTAGAAAGTGTTGGTCAAACAATCGTAGGGAACGATGCCCACATCGTTCCGTTGGTATGTGACGGTGCGATGTGGGCATCGCACTCTACGAAAGTATAAGATAACGCTGTAAATATCCGAAACGCCTTTAAATTAATGTATTTTTTCGTTAGGCAAGGCTTTGGTAAAATTTTGACGACGGGAGCATATGTGGATATGTGACCGAGCAAAATTTTACCAGTAACGCAGCATAACGGAAAAAGACACAATTTAAATAAACTATAATTTATGACATAAACACTACATTCTCATCACCAAGAATTCTTTTAAGCTCCTTGAGTTCTGTTTCATTCACTTCAACAAAGGCATTTCTCGGCTGCAGCTCGTACTTACCACTATCAATATAGTAAAAATAGAGCGGAATTGTTCCGTCAAATATTGCCGTAACACGCTTTGCAAGCCTGATATTATCGTCAGTTTCGTTCTTAAATCTCAGGAACAGGCCGCGTTTTTTCTTTTTCTTATTATTATTATCAGCTAAATGTGATTGCTGAGCTGATGCACCTGTCGGCGGCGAAGCAAGCTCTGATGCAAGGATCTTTGCATCCTTCTGCTCCTCCAAAGAAAGATTGCCTACAATACTAATAACATTGCCGTCATAAATCATTTCTGAATACCTTTCAAGTGTTTTCGGAAATACAATTATTTCAATTGAGCCATATAAATCCTCAACGGTCACAAATGCCATTGTTCCGCCGTTTCTCGTCTGTTTAAGTGTAGTATGTGTGATAATACCACACAGTTTTACAAGGCATTTATCCTTGTATTTTGACATTGAATCCTTTTCAGCCTCAATCAAATCAATAGTGTACGCATAACCAAGGTTTTTGCAGGCTTCGGCATATTTGTCCATCGGATGGCCTGAAAGATAAAGACCTGTCATTTCCTTTTCCATTTTAAGAAGCTCAGCTTTCGGAAATTCCGAGACATCGGGAATCTCAACATCAAATGACATGATATCACCCTGACCAAGATCAAAAAATCCAACCTGGCCGTAACGGGTGTTCTGTCTGTAATTTTCAAGATTTGTCACAAGAGCAGGCAATGCCTGAAGCAGCTGTCGTCTGTTATACCCAAAGCAATCCATTGCGCCACAGCGGATAAGACTTTCCACAGCACGGCGATTAAAGTGCCCCTCCTGCATACGCTTGCAGAAATCTGTCAAATCGGTAAATGGACCGTTTTTACGTTCCTCAACAATTTCATCAATAAAATCAGAGCCTACATTTTTAATACCAAGCAAACCGTAATTAATAATTCTGCCATTGGCTGTAAAGCCCTTCATTGATGTATTAATATTTGGTGGTCCAAGCCTCAAGCCGATTCGCTTGCACTCAGCAGTATAGCGGGCAATCTTGTTGGATTGATCAAGCACAGAGGTCATAAGCGCCGCCATAAATTCACTTGGATAATAATGCTTCAGATAAGCCGTTCTGTATGCTACAAGTGCATAACAGGCAGCATGTGACTTGTTAAACGCATATTTTGCAAAATCGGACATTTGGTCAAAAATCACATTTGAAGCAGATTTATCAATACCGTTTTTTTCACAGCCTGAAATAAAGGTTTCCCGTTCCTGCTCCATAACAGATATTTTCTTTTTGCTCATTGCACGGCGCACAATATCAGCTCGTCCGTAAGAATAGCCTGCAAGCTCACGAAAAATCTGCATTACCTGCTCCTGATAAACCATACAGCCATAGGTGTTTTCAAGTATCGGTCTGAGCTTATCGGTAATATATTTTACATTTGACGGATTATGTGAATTCTCAACAAAGGTATCAATCTGCTTTGCAGGACCGGGACGATACAGCGAGGTTGCTGCAATCAAATCCTCAAGTGCTGTAGGCTTAAGATTCGTGAGCATCTGTTTCATACCTGAGGATTCAAACTGGAAAATACCCTCTGTCTGTCCTCTTGCAAAAAGCTTGTAAACATTAGCATCGTCAATTGGCATTGAATCAACATCAACACCTGCTGCCTTGGCAGCATCATCAATAACCGTTAAAGTCCTGAGACCAAGGAAGTCCATTTTGAGCAGACCAAGCTCCTCAAGGGTTGTCATAATATACTGTGTTACAGGTACACCATCATTGGTCGCAAGCGGGACATAAGATGATACCGGATTATGAGTAATGACTACACCTGCTGCGTGAGTAGATGTATTTCTTGGCATACCCTCAACCTTTTTAGCAGTTTCAATCAGCTCGTTGACCTGTGGATTTTCCTGCATAAGCTTAGCAAGCTCTTTTGACTTATGAACAGCCTGTTCAATCGTAATATGAAAATCATTCGGAACAAGCTTGGCAACGGCATCAACAGAAGCATAGGGCATACCCATTGCTCTGCCGACATCGCGGATAGCGGCACGTGTTGCAAGTGTACCAAACGTTACTATCTGTGCTACATGGTCCGCACCATATTTATTAGTTACATATTCGATTACCTCTCCGCGTCTTTCATAGCAGAAATCAATATCAAAATCGGGCATGGATACACGTTCAGGGTTAAGGAATCGTTCAAAAAGAAGATTATATTTCATCGGATCAAGGTCTGTTATTCCCATACAATAAGCCGCTATCGAACCGGCTCCGGAACCTCTTCCCGGACCTACGGGAATATCCTTGCTTTTTGCAAACGATACAAAATCAGACACAATAAGATAATAATCGGTATAGCCCATTTTTTCCACAGTATTAAGCTCATAATCCAGCCTGTCATAATATTCCTGCGGGAGATTTTCGCCATATCTTTTTTTCATTCCCTGCATGCAAAGCATTTTGAAATATTCAAAATGTTCCATATTATCAGGGGTTTCATAATACGGCAGTTTTGTATTGCCGAATTCAAATTCAAAATTACATCTGTCGGCAATTATCTGTGTATTGTCTATCGCTTCGGGTGTATCGGCAAAAAGAGCACGCATTTCCTCCTCGCTTTTGAGATAGAATTCATCTGCGTGAAATTCCAATCCTGTATCATCGCCGATTACATGGTTAGTTGCAATGCAGATAAGCACCTGCTGAATTTTTGCATCTTCCTTATTTATATAGTGCACATCATTCGTTGCGGCAAGCGGTATACCTGTTTCTCTTGAAATACGTTTAACGCCCTCATTAACAGCAAGCTGTTCGGACAAACCGTGATTCTGCAGTTCAAGATAATAGTTGCCCTCACCAAAAACATCACGATACCAAAGTGCTGTTCGCTTTGCCTTTTCATAATCCTTTTGCAGAATTGCCTGCGGTATTTCACCTGCAAGGCAGGCAGACAAGCATATCAGTCCTTCGTGATGCTTTTCAAGCAAATCGTGGTCAATCCTTGGTTTAAAGTAAAAGCCTTCGGTAAAGGCCTTTGACACCATATTTATAAGATTTTTATAGCCTGTTTCATTTTCACAAAGCAATATAAGATGATTATATTCCTTATCAAGCACCTTATCCTTATCAAAACGTGTACGCGGTGCAACATAAACCTCACAGCCGATTACAGGCTCAATGCCCTCTTTTTTACAAGCCTTATAAAAATCAACAGCCCCATACATATTACCATGGTCGGTAATAGCAAGAGACTGCATTCCAAGACTCTTTGCACGACTGACTAACTGCTCGATACGGCAGGCACCGTCAAGCAGAGAAAATTCTGTATGTGTGTGCAAATGAGTAAACATATTATTTTTTCATCCTTTAAAACTCTTTATTATTCAGGGCAATAAAACCAAAACCCTAATCATGAATTGTATTTGCAATTTCTACAATTTTTTTTAGTCTGTGATTAACACCCGAACGTGACATTCCGCTGAGCTTTGACAACTCGGAAAGCGAAGCTTCGGGATTATCAAGTCTCAAAACGGCCATTTCCTTCAAATCATTTTTCAGAAAATCGAGACCCTTAGTGTCCTCAATCTTCTGTATTGCAGCCATATGCTCATAGCTTGCTTTGACTGTCTTTTCTATGTTTGCCGTTTCACAATTAGCAGTACGATTTGCCTTGTTTCTGAAATCCTTAACAATTTCAACATTCATCATCTCAAACATAGCAGAGGATGCACCCATAAGATAAAGGCTATCCTCAATCGCCTCACTGCCCTTGAAATATACTATATTATACCCCTTGCGATTTGAAAGCTTTGGTGCAAGCTCAGTTTCCTCAAGAAGTGTAATAAGACTTTTTGAAAGATTCATATACGGCACAGTGAACTCAAGATGATAATCCTTCTCGGGGTCGGATACAGTACCGCAAGATAAAAATACACCTGCAAGAAATGCGTGAACACAATCAGCACAATCAAAATTGGAATGATTAATTTTAAGACTGCCTGTATCAGCATGTCCGAATGCACCTAATATTTTATCACAATCACTCTTTTCCTCAATCATAACAGAAAAGCTCCTGCCCTTAGGTGATACATTTATATTACACCTAACATTGCAGTGCTTTCTTATAAGTGATTTATAAAGCTCAGCTATCCCCTCATTTTCAGTCTGCATACTGATACCATATGAAGAAAAGCTTTTGCCAAAAATCAAAAGTCCGTAAAGAAGCGCCCTTTCACAGCATATATTTTCATATTCAATTTGCAGCAATTCATTTTTTACATTCTGTGAAAACGACATTTTACCTACTCTTTCAATACTCACTTTCTGTCTATATCTCTATGGTTCGTTGATACATTATCCCATTTCTTAGAAAAATGCTCTTTAAGTGCTTCGGCAATAGCCACACTTCTGTGGTTACCGCCTGTAC
This sequence comes from Eubacterium sp., assembly GCA_029059925.1. Taxonomy (GTDB): domain Bacteria; phylum Bacillota; class Clostridia; order Oscillospirales; family Acutalibacteraceae; genus Eubacterium_R. Next base: position 8,354 of record JAIDVA010000186.1, read on the forward strand.
AGCCGATAGCAACTACAATTTGGCTCTTGCCCTCTTTAATATAAAGCGGATTAAGGAAATCGAGCATATCAATCAGCTTGTTCAACAGCTGTGTTGACTCATCAAAGCTGAAAACATAGTCCTTAACCTCTTTATCAAGTCCTGTTTTAATCCTGAGAGAATCCACCCAATACGGATTCGGAAGACAGCGAACATCAATAACAAAATCAGCCTCTGACGGGATACCATGCTTAAAGCCGAAGGACATACAATGAATATTCATAACATCACTGTCATCACCCAGAAGTATCTGTGTAAGTCTTTCACGCAGCTTCACAGCATCTAAATCTGATGTATCAATAATATGGTCAGCACGGCCTCTTAGTGAAGAAAGCATTTCCTTTTCATAGATAATAGCCTGCGAAATACTGCCGTTGAATTTATCTGCAAACGGATGCTTTCTGCGTGTAAGCTTATATCTCTTAAGAGCCTCTTTGTCATTAACATCAAGATAAATAACCTTGATAATATAACCATAGCCCTCTATTTCTGTAAGGCTCTCAATCAGATTCTGAAAAACATAATTAGAACGAACATCTGTTACTATCGCAACCTTTGGATATTCATTACCCTTTGCAAGTATACCTACAAAGGTAGCCATAAGCTCAGGCGGCATATTGTCAATACAATAAAAGCCAATATCCTCCATAAACTTCATAGCAGTTGATTTGCCTGCACCACTGACACCTGTAAGAACGATAAGTTCCTTTTCCATAATCCGCACCTCCACAGTTTTATATATCGAATTTATTTTGTAACTCTTATTTCCATTTCAAGTGTGACACCTGTCTGCTCTAAAACAGTATCACTGCATATTTTACACAAATCAAGAACGTCTCTGCAGGTTGCACCACCTCTGTTGATAACAAACCCCGAATGCTTTTCACTGACCTGTGCTCCGCCTACAGTCCTGCCCTTCAGGCTGCACTGTTCAATAAGTGCACCTGCAAAATACCCCTCCGGTCTTTTGAAGGTAGAGCCTGCTGACGGATATTCAAGCGGCTGTTTATCTCGCCTGCGTGAAAGCAAGTCATCCATTTTCGCCTTGATTTCAGCCTTATCGGCCTTTTTGAGTTTAAGATAAAGCCCCGTAATAATACATCCGTTATCATAATAAGCCGAATGGCGGTATGACAGCTTAAGGTCATCACCGGTAAGAAAGCCTGCCTCACCGTTTGCATCAATATGACTGCACTTATAAAGCACATCCTTCATTTCTCCGCCATAAGCTCCTGCATTCATAAACGCGCCGCCTCCGCATGAACCCGGTATGCCATAAGCAAACTCAAGTCCCGAAAGCCCGTTTTCATAAGCAAAACGGCACACCTTAATAAGCATTGCTCCTGCGCTTGCATAAATCGTCTCATCATCAATAAGCCTGATATCGGCAAAATGCTCGTCAAGAACCATTACACAGGCATCAATGCCATCATCATCAACAAGCAGGTTTGAGCCGTTACCGATTGCAATAAGCCTTATACCTGCTGCTTTTGCTGTCTTGACTATTTCACCGATTTGCTCCTCATTTTCAGGATAAACCAAAAATCTTGCAGGCCCGCCTATTTTAAAGGTGGTGTGCTTTGTCATAGGCTCATTTTCTTTAAACTCAATATTCAGTTTTGTACAAAGTTCAATTAATTGTGTCAAATAATATCACCAATCAGTCTTCTTTTACCTTACCAAGAATAGCGGCACCAATTACACCTGCATCGTTACCAAGCTGTGCCTTAACAATCTTAGTCTGGATTTTACTGTAAATAGAATATCTTTCAGCTTGAACAAATCTCTGCAAAGGCTTCATGAGAGTATCACCCTCATTGCAAATGCCACCACCCACACAGATAACCTCAGGCTGGAGTGCGTTTACTAAATTGATAAGTCCGCACGCTACATATTTTATGTACTGGTCAACTACCTTTATACCTGCAATATCACCCTTGCGCATTGCATCAAATGCAGTTCTGCCGGAAACCTTGCCCTCCTCAGCAGCAAGCTGGTGCATAACTGAATCAGGATTTTCCTCCATAGCCTCTTTTGTCTGTCTGATAAGTGCTGTTGCAGACGCGTAAGCCTCCCAGCAGCCCTTACGACCGCATGTGCACTGCTCACCGTCAACCATGATAACCATATGACCGCACTCGCCACCTGCAAAGTTTACACCATTTACAATTTTACCGTCAACAATAACACCTGAACCAACACCTGTACCGAGTGTTACTGCAACAAAATCCTTCGCACCATTGCCAACGCCTGCATATGCCTCTCCGAGAGCTGCACAGTTTGCATCATTTTCAATATAAACCTTTTCAATGCCGAGTCTGTCAATAAGCATCTGCTTTGCAGGAACATTGTTGAAAACAAGATTGTTGGCAAATTCAATAATACCATCACCGTTAACTGTACCCGGAGTACCCATGCCTATAGATTCTATATCCTCTATTGTAAGTCCTGCTTTTTCAACTGCTTCAAATGAAACCTTTGCAATATCATCAAAAATTTCCTGTGCACTTCTCGGACTGTTTGTAGGAGTTTTTGCAGATGCAACAATCTCATACTTATCATTTACTACAGCAGAAACAATATTTGTTCCGCCTAAATCAATACCAATGCTATACATAATCATATCCCCCATATTTTACAATAAAATAATAACTATATTAATTCTGCCAGATGTTAACTTCTTTATCCTCTGACTGAACATCCTCCATACCCAGACTGAGCATAAGGTCCTTAGCCGCATTATAACCCATCTTCTTCTGTCGGTTATTCATAGCCGCAGTCTCAACAATAACAGCCAGATTACGTCCCGGAGTAATCGGCACTGTAATCGCAGGCACCTTAACATCAAGTATATTGGCATACTCATTATCAAGACCAAGCCTGTCATATGCCTTGGTTGAATCCCAAGCCTCAAGCTGAATCACCATATCCACCTTTTCGCTGGGCTTAACAGCACCCATACCGAAAATACGCCTTGCATCAATAATACCTATACCGCGAAGCTCAATGAAATGACGTATGTTGGTCGGTGAACTGCCCATTAGTGTTTTGTCACTTATTTTTCTTATTTCAACCGCATCATCAGCAATAAGTCTGTGACCACGTTTAATAAGCTCAATTGCCGCCTCACTCTTGCCCGCACCGCTTTCACCGGTTATCAGCACACCTTCACCATATACCTCAACAAAAACACCATGCCTTGTTATTCTTGGTGCAAGCTCACTGTTAAGATACGCAATCAGTGCAGCGAGAAACGGAGAGGTCTCCTCATCTGTCTGCAGCAGCGGAACCTCATATTTTTCACAGGCAGCAATGAAATAATCAGGTATCTCAAGTCCCCTTGTGAAAACAGCTGCCGCCGGTTTCATTGCTAACCAATAACCAAGTGCCTTATCACGCTCTTCGGCATTCATATTTCGCATAAAGCCAAGCTCTGTCCAACCGAGAATCTGAATTCTCAGCGGGTCAAAATAGTCGGTATAGCCCGTAAGAACAATACCGGGTCTGTTAATCTCAGCAGTTGTAATCAGTATTTTATCTGCTGTCTCAGGCAGATATACAACCTCAAGATTATGATGCTCAATAATTTTTTCAAGAGATACAGAATAAGTCTGACTCATTTAGCTGCCTCCTAATCCAGTCTGCTATCAAAGCAATATACATATTTAATTA
>JAIDVA010000187.1 GCA_029059925.1 Eubacterium sp.
TTTGCCGAATATAGTCGGATTGGGCAAAGCCACGCCACCAACTACTTCTTCAAGTTCATTTATATAACTTTTTACAAGACCTTTTGAAGTTAAAAAATCGCTCAAAATATCTTCTAAATCCCATTGACTTTTAATGTAAGGATTTGCGTCATATCCACCAAGCTCAGGTTCGATTTTTTGCGGTAAAATATTTTCGACAGAAAATTGATGCTGGAAGGCAAAAACGCCACAAATTTTGCTTATCTTTAATATAGTATTAAATTCAGCTGAAAAATCACCTTGAGAATAAGGTTTATAAAAGAACCAAATTTCAACGTTTGGTTCATTTGTTGAATCACATACAGAACTTTTTTCGCATTGCGATTCGGCTAATTTTACTAAATCAGATACATAATCTGCTGATTCAGCACATTTTGATCTAAAAAAATCAAAATCTTTATCAATATATATTCTTTCTATACATTGCTTAAAAACCTCTTTCATTATTGCCCTCCTTAGTTCACTATTATATCATGTCGGCCTGATTTATCGGCTGGTTTTGTTTGTTTGAAATCAAAATCAACTTCTCCCAAATGCTTTCCTTTTTTATTAAAATGCTCTAATCTACCATGCTGTGTATCAATACTGTAATACTCCCCTGTATTTGAATCTTTATAGATAGCCCTGTTATTGATTTTAGAAGCTTGGTAATCTTTCGTTATACCATTTTCTTTAAGAACATCGTTTGCCTTTTCTCTAACAGCAGCGACTCTTTCTTGAGGCGATAATTTGCTTATTCTCTTTTCAAATTCAGCAACTGTTTCATTTTTTATTTTACTTGAAGAATAATTGCCTATATCGTTATATAGATTACCAAAACTATGTTGTGTAGTAGCAAAACCAACTGCTACTTCGGCAACACCTGCCACAGCAACAACTGCACCAGCAGCAACTACAATAACGCCCTCACCTGACGCAACACCACTTGCAAGTACAGGCATTCCTGTAACTACTGCATCTAAACCGGTAATAAAATTCGTTATACCTACAATTGCTTCGGCAGCACCAACAACAACGCCTATAACATCGCCTGCTATTCTGCCAACATAGAAAGCCTCATCAAAAGTATAATTACTAAATTCAGAAAAAGAGCCAATTTCTGTACCGGATAATTTTCCTGATAAAAATAATATAGGATATAAAGCATTGTCTGCGACTGAACTAATTACACCTGATGTGAAATCGTCAAGCCCTACTTTTGCAACCATTATACTTCCAAGAGCTAATGCCGCATATTCCTTAGGTCCTAAAGAAAATGTACTTCCGTCATCCTTAGCTCTGTCTGCACCATTTTCACAATACCGTTTATAATTCTCTGCCTGAACCTCGGCAATGTGTTTTTGAAGTGCAGTTTGTGTTTCTTTTCGCTTAGATGTATTCTTTCCCTCACCAAATGGATTCTTTACAGGGTCATATCTGTAAGGTGCGGTCGGCTTGCTGTATGACGGACCATAAACAGAATCGCCAATAACATTTGCCGCCTGCTGAGCCGCATATTGTTTTGGTCCGCCTGCCTGCACAACTTGTACGTGATTCGTATTTCTTATACTGCTTTGAATATTCTTCTGCATCTGACGTTCGGCAGGTGTCGGAAGGAACGGAGATTTACTGTGTCCGCTTGGGTCGATATAGTTGAGCGGATTATTCTCAACATAGGTATACAGATTACGGCTCAATGGATTCGGGATTGTTCCAAGGTAAGTATCCTTAGTTGTAAACCTGCCCTGTGAAGAATCATAATATCTTGCACGGAGGTACTGTAAGCCTGTTGATGAGTCGGTATACTCAGCATTGTACTGATACGGATTGTTCAGCGTATTGTTCGACTTGGTTGTGTTGCCGTAAGCATCATAGCGGTAGGTTATCATACTGCCGCTGTTGTTGCCTGTTAAGCCTGCAACCGAACCGCGTCCGTCATAGAGATAGTAGCCCTTTGTGCCGTTTATGGTTGCACTGTTTCTCTGTGCACCATACTCATAAACATTTGTAGTATTACCGTTTGCACCGAACTCCATAAGAGTCTGTGTGTATTCGGTGTTGATATCGTTGATGTAGCCTGTAAGCTCATAGTTGATTGCCGTGTTCTGCGTTACGCCGTTCGGAATCAACATCTCATTCAGAATGACTTCAGTATCATAAGCAGAATTTACTGAACTTGACGGATAATATACATTCTCCACTCACATATCATTTATTATGAGTGTTTGGTACTATATATAGTATTTTTATTGTACATTTTCTTCGTTTTTGTTTCAAGTGAATATCGTTCTTTAAATAAATATAGTCAAAACACAGTCACGATAGACTATTTTTTATAATGCTAATGAGCAACCAAATAAATCATTGATTGCACGTTTAATAAGTATGTCTTCAACGCCATATTCTTTTAATTGCATTGCATAGATAATATATTCTAGATATACTAAATCCAATAAAGCTAATCCAATAAAATCCTTATCTAAATTACCGTGAGCATAATTATTACGCTGTTGAGAAAGACGTAATCCCATTTCGTTATATTTTAAAACTTCTTCGTTTAAGGAATATAATCGTTTCCCAAGAACATCTACTATATCCGCATAATCCTTTCCCACTTGTTCAATCTTTGCTTGTAAGGAATTAGAGCCAATAACTTTTTTTAAGAATTTATATATCTCTTTTAATTTTCCTTTCGAAGCATCAATTAATCCACTTAATACTTGGACTGCGGTTTCTTCTGCTTTGATAGTAGCCGGCTTTTTTTCAACTCCATTCGGATAGTTTTTATTAAAAGTCCATTCAAAGGCTGCAGTAATCATAACAAATCGTGCAGCATTTATACTTATACCTGCTCTATATGTTTCAGGAAGATGTCGCAAATAAATTTTATTTTCTGCAATATCATTCAGTATTTTACCTTCTGCTCCACTTATGTATTCTTGTTTTATATATCTTCTTTTCTCTAGAATTTCAGGCTCATTATATACATCTTCATTTACAATATGAAGCATTGCAAATCTTTCATGTTTTCCATCATTATATGGTGATGACACCTCAATTTCTGATAAATTAACATTTTTTCTATAACACAAATACTGAATAAAGCATTTTGCAATACGCCACAGCCTTAAGATAAATGCATAATCATTAGTTTTTTCAAATTCAAAAAACATTACTGAATGTAATTCTAATGGTGGCTTTCCAATTTTACCTGAGCTTGTTCGAGAAATACCGAAATACATAGAAACTTTTTTACCATCAACAAAAAAATCTTGTTTACGACTTGTCGTATTATCAAAATCTTTTGTTTTTATAGATACAATACCATTTTCTGTCCATTCAGGATTTTGCAAAGCTTGATTAGTTGGAAAAATACAATCAATT
>JAIDVA010000188.1 GCA_029059925.1 Eubacterium sp.
TCAATAAAATATAAATTTTTTATTACGTTTTTCACCACAGCCGTCTAAAATATGCCATTTTAATTGAATTTGTATTTTATAAATGCTACAATAATGGACAAGTGATAAATAACCCAACAATTATCTTACGAGGAGAAAACTATGTCTAAAAAAGACGGACTTGACGATTTAAGAGTAAGAAGAACTCAAAAAGCGATAAGAGTTGCTTTTTTTGAGCTTGTGAAAGAAAAAGGCTTTGAACATATTTCTGTAAAAGACATCACTGACAGAGCACTGATAAGCCGAAATACTTTTTACCTGCACTATGCAGATAAGTATGATCTTTTTAATAAAATCTGTGATGATCTTATGCGTACTTTGTTTTTCCGTGTAGGCAAAAGACTCAGACGTGCACAGCAAAATGATTTTGATGTTGAAAGCGTTGCCTCTATTATAAAAAGCTCAATCCTTGCAATAGAAGAAAACAAAGAGGAATACCTTATACTTTTTTCCGTTTCGGGCACAGCAAATATTTTAACAGACAAAATCAATCAGATTTCAACGATTTTCCTTAATTTCATAAAGGATGATATTGAAGGAATCAGCGAATGGTCAATGGCATATATAATCGCAGGCATTGCCGGATTTATACGCTATTATGTATTAAACGGAATAGAAAATCTTGATGAAGAATGCTTAAACTTTTCTAAAATCCATTTTAAAAGCATAATAGAAATTGCACAAAACACACGAAATAAAAAGGATTAGTTATGAAAAAAAAGAAGGATGCCAATAAAGAAAAAAAGCGCAGCTCAAAAAATCTGAGAATCAATACAAGAATTGCACTCACATCAGTACTTGCAATTGTAATCCCTCTTATTTTAATCACAACCTTTTCCACCGTACTTGTTTACATAGTTCCATCCTACTTCAATTTTTCGTCAGTAACCACAAACACATACAGTGCAATCAATCAGCTGCAGTGGACACAAACTATATCAAGCATAGCAACAGAGCTTGTAAGTGATGATGAAGACGATGAAAAATTATATAATCTTTCCCATTTTGTTTCGCCGCTTGAAAATGTTAATTCATTAATTTATATAGAGCGTGACGGAGAAGTGTTTTACCAAACCGACACAGATGAAAACATCCCTGACTTGGCAAGCAGAATTAAACCTGCAAACACTCAAAAAAACTTCAACTATTTTGGAAATGACGGTCTTGTAATAGTTAATTACATGCAAAAGAGCGACAGCTCGCCGCAATACAAAATAATAATTGTCAACAGTGACTATACAGTAAATGATGCTTCTCAAAAGCTGAGTGCACAGGAGCTGACAAGATTACTGCTTGGCAGAACAGGCATAATTATACTGATAATTGTACTTTTATTTGTAACAGCAATCGGTGTAATTTCATTCATTACAACGCAGACAATTGTTAATCCTATAAAGAAAATATCACACGGTGCAGATGAAATAGCCTGCGGCAATCTTGATTATGAAATAGATTATAAATCGACCAATGAGCTTGGCAAAACAGTTGACAGCTTTAATGACATGCGCATAAGGCTGAAGGAATCTATCGAAAAACAGAAAAAGGCTGAAGAAGAACGGAAAATTCTGGTTGCAGGCATTGCACATGATTTACGCACTCCGTTAACCTCTGTAAAAGGCTACGCCGAAGGTCTTGCAGACGGAATCGCCAACACACCTGAAAAGCAAAAAATGTATGTTAAAACAATATGCGAATCCATCAGTGCTACCGAAAAAATACTTGACGATTTGCTAACGATATCACGACTTGAGCTTAATGGATATGAGCTTAATCAAACAGATATAAGCGTTAAGGAATTTTTTGACGACGGTGCTGAAGAGATAAAACAACTGCTTGACACTGCCGGCTTTGATTTTGAATATCTTAATAAATGTGCAGACAATACAACAATCTGTATTGACGCTGATCGTTTTTCACGTGTTATCAGTAATATTATTTCAAACAGTATTAAATATGCCAAGGAAAACGTTAAAGGCAAAGTAAACATTGTAATTGACGAATACGAACGTTCAGTTATAATAGAAATTTCCGATAACGGAATAGGCGTTGAAAAGAAAAGCCTGTCAAAAATATTTGACATAATGTACCGAACCGATCCTGCAAGAACAAAGATATCTCAAGGCTCAGGTCTTGGACTTGCAGTGTGCAAGCAGATTGTTGAACTCCATTCAGGCTCAATATGGGCTCGAAGTGAAGAAGGTGAGGGACTTTCAATCTTCATTTCCCTTCCCAAGAATCATGAAGATAATAAAAACGAGGTGGACTAA
>JAIDVA010000189.1 GCA_029059925.1 Eubacterium sp.
CCCGAGACCACGCCCTGTCATCGTGTATATATAAATATATACAAAACAAGCAAGATAAATAATTAAATAAATTAATCAATAAAATAAACACAATATAAAATACTAAAAAACAAAAGACAAGAATTAAGATAAATAAAATAGAGAAAGTGTGATTGAAATAAATAAGTAAAGTAGTGAGTGTGTGAGTAAAGAGGGATTTAGATTTGTAGAAAGAGATTATAAAATACTGCGAGAGATAGACCGCTGGAGAGTCATAACAGGCAGACAGATTGCAGACATAACAGGCTTCACAGGGCAAAGAGCCTGTGACAGACGATTGCAAAAACTGATACAAGCAGGGTACATAACAAGACAAAAATATCTGTACGGCTTCCCAAGTATATACAGTCTGACAAATGCAGGCAAAGTAATAATACAAGCACCGAAATTAACACAGCAAATCCGATTAGAGCAAATCATACACGACAGCTATGTAACGGACACAGCAATCTACATCAGCAAAAAATTTGATATACCCTTTTCAGATATTACAACCGAAAAGGAACTACACAGACAAGACGGATTTTCAAACAGAAAGCACAGACCTGATTTTATATATCTGTATAACAGCAAAACAACTTGTGTTGAGGTTGAACTCACTATGAAAGCGAAAAGCAGATTTGAAAAGAATATTACATCTAACTTTGAAAACTATGACGGACAATTATGGATTGTGCCTGATATGAAATGTAAGATTGCCAAAGTCCTGATTGAACATCAAGACATATACCCTGATATTTCAATTACACCTTTGGACGAGGTGAAAGCAAATGTATAACCTATTAACTTTCATATGGAAACGGAGCAGAACAATACGGCAATCTGATACTGATTATTGTAATATTGATTTCTGCTTTTATTATTCTTATTGAAACCAAGAAAAGCTATATACTGCGACAGCATTTTAATTTTTGGAAAGAGTTGAAGAATTTGCACAAAAAACAGAGATACCCTGCACCAGACAAAGACAACGGCACATTTATCGGCTTTAACCACAAGCGAGAAATCTATATACCTGACAACTGCAAGCATTGTTTTGTATGCGGTACAACAGGGAGTGGAAAGACTGTTGCACTTGCTAATTTTGTTCAGCATGCAACGGACAAAGAATTGCCCCTTTTGCTTGTTGACGGCAAAGGTGATTTAGGCACAGGCTCATTGCTTGAAATTACAAAACAGTTTGCAGACAGACAAAAGGTATATGTAATCAATCTGTCTGATCCGTTGCACTCTGACAAATACAATCCCTTTAAAAATGCAAGTCCGACTATCTGTAAAGATATGCTTATCAATATGACCGAATGGAGCGAAGAACACTACAAGCTGAATACAGAACGATATTTACAAAAGTTAGTGCTTATGCTGTCACAGGCTGATATACCTTTATCGTTAAAAACCATTATTCAGTATATACCGACTGACCGATTTAACAAATTAAGTATGGAGCTTGTAAAGGCAGAAATCATAACAAAGCAAGAACACACTTTAAATTTAGAAATATCAAAGTCAAGCGGTAAGATTGCAGAAAGTGCCTGTGCACGCTTCAGCACCATTGCAGAGAGTGAACTCGGAATATTGTTTGACGAAAACGGAATTGATATATACACAGCAATTAAAGAAAATGCGGTTATACTGTTTGTACTTAATCCTTTGCTGTACCCTGAACTGTCACCCTTAATGGTCAAACTGATTTTGATTGACGCAAAAAAGGCGGTCAGCAAATGTTTTGGTACAGACCTTGAGCGCGCCTTTTTCATATTTGATGAAATCAACAGTTATGCTTCAACTGCTCTGATTGATTTAATCAACAAATCAAGGAGTGCAAACATCACCTGTGTACTTGCAACACAAAGCTTATCAGACCTTGATTTTTCCTGCGGTGAAGCCTTTAAGGAACAGGTTATTGAAAACGTAAACAACTACATTGTATTAAGACAGAACAGCGCCGTTAATGCTGAACACTGGGCAAATATTTTAGGCACAAGAGCAACGATAGAAGTAACCTATCAGCTTGAACAACAGGCAAGGAACACCAACACAACAGGCTTAGGCTCTGCAAGGAGAGTAAGAGAGTTTTTATATCACCCTGATGATATCAAGGCACTAAAAACAGGCAAAGGCTTTTATTTATCAAGAGATACTAATATACATTGTCCTGTTA
>JAIDVA010000019.1 GCA_029059925.1 Eubacterium sp.
TACTACGATGGATGCAAAACGGTCATATGCAAACTCCATTGTGGCATATTTTGAGCCCTCAAAAACAGATGCTTTGCCGAACTCCGCCTCATATCTTTCAAGATATGAGGATGTAACTGCAAATGAAAACTTAACAACTTTACCCTTATGCTCCATAAGGTCATTATCAATATCAAAAATCATATCGTCCACATTCAGGTACTCAAGCTCGCTAAGCATTGTATCAAGTGAAAAATTGTTTTTAAAATCATCAGATACAATATATGCCTGCGGCGTAATTTCGGTTTTTCTGTAATTTACTGCACTGCCTGATTCGTCATAATCAGTTTCAAAAAGAAAGCTTTTAATATCATTGCTGCCATTTGATTTACCGCACAATGCTTTATAAGCTGATTTTTTGTTATATTCCTCATACAAATCAACTTTCATATTTGCGAATTCACCGTTTTCATCACGAATAGGCTCGTATTTTTTATCAATTTCTGCATATACATTGCAGGTGCGCCAGGAAGTATGGTCAGAGGTATTCACAGTCTCTTTCCAATAATACAGCTCCTCGCTGAGTGAATTTTCAAATACTTTAGGATACAGCACCTTTAGTTCATCAACAGAATAAGAATTAAGTGAACAGCCGCTAAGAGCAGCAATAAGCAATAATGAGCATATAACACTTATAAATTTCACAATACTTTTTTTATTCATCACTTATTTCTCCTTCCTGCAAAATGCTTTTTCTGTGTGACCTTTTTGCGTTCTTCTTCCTCTTCTCTGATTCGGATAACTTCGCGCGCCTCATCATAATGACTTTCTGCCCACTCCATTACCTTATCCCTGTTTTCATAGCTGTGAACGAGCTTTTGCGCAGCAGCATAAGGAGCAATCGTTTTGTAATAAAGATCAAATTCATCCTCGACAGCCTTTATTCTCGCATTTTTAATTTTATTTTCAGCTCTTGTATTGTCAGGCAGTTCATATGCTGCCTTAAGCATTTCTTCATCAGGCTTTGCAATACCATTCGGGTAATTCTTTTTTATCAGCCTGCCTGTTTTAACAATAGCCTTTGCCTGAGCAATATAATATTTTCTGAGAATACGTTCATCCTTGTTACTCTTAGGCATTTTTCGTGCATGTGCGATAATTGATTCATCAATATCTGCAAGTGCTGTTACATCATTTGCAATAAGCTTTCTTGCGCTGTCAACCTTATGCTGCCACACAGGAGTATCAAATTTATTGTACTCTTCCATAAATATGCCAACCTCTGCCTGATCAGCAGCAAAGCTTTTTGCCCTTTGATATTCCTTTTTAGCAAGTTCTTTTTCCTTACCCTTAGCGGCCTTGATATCGGCCTTTAATTTTTTCAAATCAGGTACAGGGGAATTGTTAAGCTCAAGTCCGCTTCTTACAGCCTCAACACCATTTTTTATGATATCTGCATTGAAGTCACCGGACTCGAAATCGTCGAACAGTGCTCTGTATCTGAGCACTCGAATAATATTCTGATGCTTTTCTTTTGACATACTGTAAAAGCAAAACGGAATAAGATTCAGAATTGCACCTACTATTGCAAGAATACATAAAACAAGAAACAGTGAATTTCTCACATGAGGGTCGTAAAGAATATCATAGTTTGTTGTCAGACCAAAGCACTCATATACATACGGAATTACATAACCGCTCAAAAGGCTGATTGGCATTGTTATCATACCTGCAAGACCAAATACAAAGTCCATTCTGTAGCCGCAGATATACTGCTGATAATCCTTAACCTCTGAGTGCATTACTGTATTATAAACAAGGCTGAGTGCATTCACCAAACCGTTAAGATACATAATTATGAACATTATGACAGGTGATTTGAAAGTGAAAATAAGAATAAAACAAAATACAACATTAAGCAGATTGTGATAAACAAGCAATTTTTTATTACCAAGCTTTTTAAGCAAAAATGGTGTGATTGCCATTGCTATTCCGCTGGCTGTACCCATAACAGTATTGAGCAGACCATAAGCAGTCATATCCTGAACACTGTAAATGTATATCCAGCTGAAAAATACACCTGTTGCTCCCTCAAGAAATCCGATAAGGCTTGCAATCTGCCGAATCCACCAATGCTTATTTTTAAGAATCATAAATGCACCCTCAATAATTCCTACCTTTTGAACATAGGTTGATGAGGTAACAACCCTTTCCTTACAGCCAATAGCAGTAAAGAAATTAAGTCCTAAACCGAGAAGTGAAATCGGAGCAAGCACATAGCGATATGTATTGATATTGGTATAACCACCCGTCAGGTTTGACAAAATCGGAATAAACAGTCCTGTAAGCGTAGGTGCAAAGCTATAAATAATGGAATTGATTGATATTACCTTTGCACGTTCCTCACTGTTAGGCGTTATAACGGTCTGCAACTCGGAATACGTATCAGTAAACAAAGGCTGCACCATACTTATGGTTATAGCAAAAGCAAACACACTTATCAATTTTTCATTATAGGACATTGTCTGGAACGGGAGAAAAACAAATACCACAGCAAGGACTGCCATAGGTATGCCGGCAAAGGCAATATACGGTCTGAAACGCCCCCACTTTGTACGCGTATTATCAACAATATGTGCTCTTACAAAAAAGAATAAGACATTCAAAATTGTCTGAAATGTAAGCATATACTGCAAATGCAAAGGTCTGATACCGATTGTAGAACCAAGCAGTGTATTGCCTGCACTAAGCGCCATTTGCCATACCAGCTGCATTGTGAGCTGATTACCCATACCGCCAAGTGCAAGGTTAATAAGCTCTTTATAAGATACAAAATTACCTTGTGCCGGACGCTTCCAATGTGTAGTTATATCCTTATATACACTGCTGACAAGATTTTTTACGTTTATCATTAATACTCCCCCTCAAAGCTTAATGGTGCTGCGTACGATTATTTTACTGCATAATTCAGATAATCATCTGTAATATCAATCGGTTTGTTTACTGCCAACCATGTTGTTCTTTCAAAAACACTCTGTCCGCCATGGCTGAACTTTGTTCCGCCATGATCAGTTGAAATAACAATAAGCCAATCCTCTTCAGCATAAGAGTCACGCTGTTCAATCGTTTTTACAATATCATAGCCATAAGCATCGTCATCCTTACAGGCCTGAACATATTCGGGATTCTGATTGCCAAAGCCTGTTCCGTGACCTGCATGATCCGCATATTCAAGTGTGAAGAATATAACGTCAGGGTCTTCAGCAGCAGTTTTAACTGCACCGCTCGGCTTTGAAACGTATTTAAGTATCTGATAATAAGTAGCCGTATCGTCAATCTGATGGGTATATTCAACTGCCAGGCCATCCTTTATTGACTGTGCAATATCAGGTCGATAGCTAAGCTCGGTATGCTCACGCCACGATGTAGTGAAGGAAGCAGCATGCCCCTGCTTTGCAATAGATGTGAGAAATGTATCTGCATCAGAATTTTTCATTTGGCTGTTATCCGTGATGCCGTTGTATTCACCCCAGCCGCCTGTGAGCATAGCCATCCAGCTTGGTGCAGTTGAGGTAGCCTGCTCGTTAACGCCTGCTATTCCGCCTGAAAATGTATGATAAAGACCGCCTTGATTTTTAACATACATAATTGCGCTTTCCTCATTATCCTGTATGTTTTCAAGACCGTCGGCTCTGAAACCATCATAGCCTATAAAGATAGCCTTTTTAACCTGTTTTCCTTCAGGCAACGGAGAATGGAAATGATCTGTAATAAGCTTATGTACAATTGTCTGCGGCATCGCCTTATCAATACCACTGCTGAAAATATCCATACTGTCAATTTCCTGCTCATAGGTTTTGCTGTTTTTGCTTTCCTTGCTTTCTGCTGATGAACATGAAGCAAAACCGAAGGAACAAATAACAACTATAACCGCCATAATGAATGCAAGCTTCTTTTTCATAAAATATCTTCTCCTTCAAAAATCAATTTAAGATTATATCTGCAAATATCGGATAGTGATCGGACATATCCGTTAAATAATCATAGGACATAATACAAAAGTTTTTAGTATCTGCGTTTCCATTTAAAAATATATGATCGTATGAGGGATAACCCCAATCCTGTTCAGATCCGTAAATTTTATTTTCACTGACAAATTTTGTATCGGTAAGGGTTTGTGAAAGCCTATTATATATTGCCGGAATATCAATAGGCTTCGTAAATTCCGTATCCTCCATAGTATTAAAATCGCCGACGGAAAAAACAGGACAGCTATATTCATTCGAAATATTTTCAACACAGTTTAAAAGCTCGTCTGTCTGACTATTCATAACCTGCGTCAGCTCTTCCTCCCGTCCCTCACGAAGCAAATCAAAATGGGTATTAGTAACCGCAAACTGTTTACCGGTAGCTTTCGTCTCAAATACAGCCCAAATCACTCTTCTCAATCTTGGATTGTCATTTTGGTCGTATGCAAAATTGCCGCTGTCAATCAGATTAAGCGCATCAGAATTATAAATTATTGCTGTCATTCTCACAAAAGCACCTGTTGAAAGAGGGTAAAGCATTTTGTAACCATCGGGCAAATTATTGTTAATACAGCAATACCATTCGTCACACAGCTCCTGAACACCTATAACATCCGGCTTATACGCATTAAGCATTTCTATAAAACGATTTGCTCTTGGCTTTGCGGGCAAGCCGCCCCAGCTTTTATAATGCACAAGCAGATTTGAGGACATGATTCTTACATCAGCAGTATTCACAAATGCGTCAGCCAAAATTTCTTCCTCAAAATTCTCGGGCAAATCACCATTATTCAGTCTGCCTCTTACCGAATATACCGAATATGGAATAATTGTCACAAGAATGCAGAAACAGACAACAACGCAAAGCAATATTTTAAATTTCTTTTTCATACAGTACCTCATTGCAGTTAATATAATATATAATATA
>JAIDVA010000190.1 GCA_029059925.1 Eubacterium sp.
TTTCCCCTGACAGGGGAATAACATCGCACCGCCACATACCAACGGAACGATGTGGGCATCGTTCCCTACGATTGTTTAACTTACACTTGCTAATATAAACAATAATTTATATACAAATATTGAGGTTAATTATAATATGGAAAACAACCGACTTGTATACATCGTTGAGGATGACACATCCATTCGAGAGCTTGAAATGTATGCACTGAAAAATTCAGGCTTTGAAACAATAGGTCTTGAGGATGGTACAGCCTTTTACAAAGCACTTGACAAAAAAATACCTGATATTGTTCTGCTTGACATTATGCTGCCGCAGGACGATGGACTTCATATATTAAAAAAGATAAGAAGTACTCCTCAATACAGCGATATTCCCGTAATTATGGTAACAGCCAAAACAAGCGAAATCGATGCTGTTAAAGGACTTGATATGGGGGCAGACGATTATATAACCAAGCCATTCGGTGTTATGGAGCTGGTGTCAAGAGTAAAAGCAATTCTGAGGCGAACAGAAAAAAGAGCAAAGCCGATACTTGAATATAAAAACATAGAGCTTGATGAGGGCAGACACACTGTGCTTGTAAACGGGAATGAAATTGATCTTACATACAAGGAATATGAAATTCTGAAGCACCTTATAAGAAATAAGGGTATTGTTCTTACACGTGACAGACTTATGGAAATCGTATGGGGCTATGACTTTGAGCAGGGCAACAGAACCGTAGATGTTCATATTCAGTCGCTGAGAAAAAAGCTTGGCAGTGCAGGAGAGTATATAAAAACAATCAGAAATGTAGGATACAAGGTTGGTGATTAAATGACTAGAAAAACCTTATCGAAAATCCTTGCTTTCGGTATAGCAGTTATTGCCATAACAGCTATTGTTGTTGTGGCAATATTTTATTATTACAGTGACAATCAGCTGAGAGAAAGTATTGAAGCACTGGCAGACGGCCATTTCTCAAGTATACTGCTTTGCTTTGCCATTGCCATTATCGCCGTTATTGCAATGGCGGTTATGATAAGCATTGCAATAACCAAAAGCATTATGAAGCCGATTGAGGAATTAGGAAAGAATCTTGACAATCTTGAAAATGTCAAAATATATGATGAGCTTAAACCACTTGTAAATGCATTAAAAAAAGAAAAACAAAAACAAAAAATACTTGATAAACAAAAAAAGCAATTTACTGCAAATGTGTCACACGAGCTGAAAACTCCATTAACCTCTATTGCAGGGTATGCAGAGCTTATTGAAACAGGCATCGCATCTGAACCTGACATCAAACCCTTTGCATCAATTATACGCAAGCAGGCACTAAGACTTGTCACACTGAGTGAGGATATTATTCAGCTGTCACAGCTTGAGGAAAATGACGGTGAAAAAATCGCATTCTCATCTATTGACCTTTTTGAAGTAGCCCAACGCTGTACACAGGTATTATCAGTTAACACACGTGCAAAGGATATTATAATGACTCTGGAGGGCGAAAGCACCTTTATTAAAGCGAATTCCTCACTGCTTGAGGAGCTTGTATATAATCTGTGTGACAACGCAATAAGATATAACAAGGAAAACGGTACTGTAACCGTTAAAGTAGCATCTGATGAGAACGGTGCCTTTTTATCAGTATCGGATACGGGTATAGGCATTGAGGAAAAATATCAGGAGCGTGTATTCGAGCGATTTTTCCGCGTTGATAAGAGCCGAAGCAAGGCAACAGGCGGCACAGGATTAGGACTTGCTATAGTAAAGCATATAGCGCAAATACATGGTGCCCGGCTTAAGGTTGACAGTGTTTTTGGCGAAGGAACCATAATATCCGTATACTTCCAAAAATAAAATTAAAAAACATATTGAAAAATATTTCATTTTAGTATATTATAGATAAGTAATATAATGCAATATACTGCAAAGAAGGGGAATTTTTATGAAACAAAAATCCAAACTTGGTAAATTTAATTTATTTTTGCTTGTTGTTCTTGTTATTGCACTCGTTGCAAACATTGTTGTAATTTCAACAAAGAGTGTTCCTGTTGCAGCCGATGCAAATGCAAATGAAGCTGCTGAAGATGTTGCTGTAATTGATGCTTTTGCTGCAGGTACATACGGCGGTGTTGAATTTGCAAGCATTGACGATGTAGTTAAATACTACGCAGATGCTTATAACAAGACAAAGACACAGACAAGAGAGTATATCGACAGTGAGGGCAACACTCAGGTTTGGTATACAATGCTTGGCGAGGAAAAACTTCAGGTTAACCAGATTATGATTGAGGGCAAGGAAAACTCAATGATTAACAACCTTGTTCCCGGTATCGTTGGCAGCCTTTATTCACCTGGTCTTAACGGCCTTTCACCAAGCTCAAACCGTAACCCTAATGAGGATAAGGACGATGCAGGCACTACAAGCCTTCAGACTTGTCTCCTTACAGCTGACGATTTGCTCGCAGCTAACGTTAAGGATAACGGCGATGGCACAATCACTCTTCAGCTTCAGCCAAAGCAGGTTAATATGTCTGCAAGAGGTATGGACGCACAGGGTCGCTTATTCAACTCACTTGGCGATATCGGTGGTGTTGTAGGCAGCATCAACGTGCTTTCATGGGCTCAGGGTACTACAGAGGAAAACTGTCTTGTTGACTACAGAGGCGGTTATGCAACAGTAACAATAGACACCGCATCAGGTCTTGTTACAACAGCTGATTATCATATGGAGGCTCACATTGCAGTTAACCACGCAAATGTAGCTGTTATCAAGGATAAATCTGCAACTCTCCTTGTAACATACGATGTTCACTATCCTGCATCTGACGATTATCTTATGGAAACAAAAGGCTGCAAGGTTAAGTAATAAAAATCAACTTGATAATCATAAAAAGGACTGTCACAGGCAGTCCTTTTTTAATACATTTAGGTGCTGAATAAAACAATAATAGGTATCAATTATGGATGAAAAAAGATTTATCGAATTATATAACAGAGCATACGCAAAATCATACAAGGTTTTCAGTGAATTTTTAAATCTCGAGGAGCAAAGCATACTTGCAAATGCTTATTTACCATACTGCTCCTATGGCGGATATGATATGGCTGAACGAATAGTTGCAGGCTTTGGAGAGGATATTGAGAATACCGATTTTCCAATCAGATGTCTTGTAATTTCACCTGTTATGCAAAAGTTTGCAGACAAGCTGACGCATCGTGATTTTTTGGGTGCACTGATGAATCTTGGCATAAAACGTGAATTGCTTGGTGATATTATCATAGCCAACAACTGCGGCTATCTTTTCTGCCTTGCGCATATCAGTGAATATATAAAAAACAACCTCAACCGAATAAAGCATACAAATGTGAACGTAACAGAATGCAATTCTCTCCCCGATAATATTATTAAAACACCTGACCCAAGAGAGCTTATTGTATCATCTCTAAGACTTGATGTACTTGTGAGTGCAGTTTATAAATTATCAAGAAATGAAGCATCAAAGCTTTTTTCAACAGGCAAAGTTTTTGTAAACAGTAAATTAATCGAAAATACATCATATCAAATCAAAGAAAATGATGTCGTTTCCGTGCGCGGCTATGGACGATTTACATTCTCACAACAGCTAAGAAAGACTAAAAAGGATAGGATTGTTGTTGAAATCGTTATATATTAAAATTTTCTTGTAAATACTCAATATTTCTGTTACGATATAATTAAGGGTGATAAAATATCCGGCACACATACCCTGACAAATTGAAATATAAGGGGAATTATTATGAAGGATTGGTACAAGGAATTAGTTGTATATCAGATCTGGCCTCGCTCATTCTGCGATGGCAATGGCGATGGAATAGGCGATCTGGAGGGTGTACTCAGCAAGCTTGATTATCTTGAAGATTTAGGTATTAACTGTATCTGGTTTTCACCGCTTTATCCATCACCTAACGCTGATTATGGTTATGATATTGCTGACTATAGAAATATTCATGAGGACTATGGCAATCTTGAGCTGTTCAAAAAAGTTCTTGACGAATCACACAAACGTGACATAAAGGTTATAATGGACCTTGTTGTCAACCACACATCCGACGAACATCAGTGGTTCATTGACTCGCAGGATAAAGACTCGCCATATCACGATTACTATATATGGCGCAAGGGCAGAGGGAAACGTCCGCCTAACAACTGGCTTTCCTGCTTTGAGGGAGGTGCTTGGGAATATAACAACAAGCTCAACGAATACTATCTTCACGTATTTGCTAAAAAGCAGCCTGACCTTAACCACGATAACCCTAAAGTACGCCAAGAGGTTAAGGATATCATGAAATTCTGGCTTGATATGGGGGTTGACGGCTTCCGAGAGGATGTTATCACTTTTATATCAAAGCGTAAGGGATTGCCGAACGGATTCCCAATTCCGGCAGCATGCGGAATTGAGCATTATATGGACGGTCCTAATATTCATCAATATTTGCAGGAATACCGAGAGGTAACAAATCAGTACGACTGCTTCACTGTTGGTGAAGCACCGATGATGACACCCGGCAATGCTCTCAAATATATCAGCGAGGGCAAAAAAGAGCTTGATTTGATGTTCCATTTTCAGCATATAGAGGCTGACTGCTTTATGGTGGATTATATCCAGACCAGATTTGATTTAAGAAAAATGAAGCATGCCTTTTCAAACTGGCAGTATAAGCTGAACGGCAAGGCATGGAATACGCTTTACATAGAAAATCACGACCATCCGAGAATTATATCACGCTACGGCAGTGAAAAATACAGAGTTGAATCCGGTAAAATGCTCGCAAATATGTATATGCTTCAGCAGGGAACACCATTCATCTATCAGGGACAGGAAATCGGCATGCTCAATACTGCACTTGACAGCCTTGACGATTACGAGGACTGCTTTGTTAAAAACAACTATAATGTTGCGAGGAACAAAGTGCATATCAGAGAAGAAAAATGCTGGGAATGGGCAGTAAAATCAACACGTGATAATTCAAGAACTCCTGTTCAGTGGGATGACAGCACCAATGCAGGCTTTACCACAGGCACACCTTGGTTCCCTGTTAACAAGAATTATCCTGAAATTAATGCAAAAAAGGAAACGGAAGATCCGAACTCAATCCTCAATCACTATAAGAAGCTCATAAAATTCAAAAAGGAGAATGAGGTTGCTATTTATGGTGATTATAAGGAGCATTACAAGAATTCAGGCAAGCTCTATGTTTATGAGAGGAATTATAACGGCAAGCGTCTGCTGGTTATAAATTCCTTCACCGAGGATAATGTTGCATTCGAAGCACCCGCAGGCTTCGAGCTTGAAAAGGGCACACCAATTCTTTGCAACTACGATAATCCGACAGTTCAGGGCAACGGCTTCAAAACAAGACCGTATGAAACAAGGGTTTATGTTTTTGAGTCATAAAAAATCAAGAGGTTAATTCATAATGAGTCTATTCAATAAACTAAAAAAAACAACAAAAGACAGTGCGTTTGATATCTGGCTGAATAATATTTTGGCAAATCCTTTATCTGCTGATATAAAGGCAATCTGTTTTAATCTGTATGATGACGGCGATAACAAATGGTCAATTGAATTCGTAGGCACATCCTACTTTGATGAAAATAATACAGACTGGGCTTGTAATGAAGTTTTCACAACAAGAGATAATCCGTTTGTTTTGATAAGGGAATACTCATGGAAGGATGCTGAGAATCTGTTTACTGAAATGGTTTCAAAGTATTTAAAAGATGGTAAATATGCAAATAAATTAAAAGCATATACGGCTATAGGAATAGGCTTTGTTGACGGAGATTTGAATATAATCTACAAAAAATAATCTCAACTAAATATGTTTATAATTAAGAAAAGGAGCAGTCGAAGACTACTCCTTTTTGTGTTTTTGGGGATACAAATTATTATCAACACGCTTCTATTGACAGCACCATAAACTCTTTGCCTTTGATTACTTCATAATCAGTCTTATGACATTCGGGACAGATACGATTATTCCTTGTCATTTCATATTCTGTGCCGCAGGTACAGCGGGCTGTGGCAGGAATATGAATGAGCTTAAGCTCAGCTTTATCAAAGGTACCGCCAAGACGTGCAACCTTCCAGCATTCACTGAAATAATCAGGCAGAATTCCCGAAAGCTCACCGATCTCAACAGTAATTGACGATACTTTTTTCAGTCCCTGTTCCTTCATAATCTCTTCTACCAAATCAAAGATTTCCAGAACTACTCCAAGCTCGTGCATCAGCTATTCCACTCTTTAACTTCTTTTCTGAGCCAATCACACCAGGCATCTATGCCCTCACCAGTTTTAGCTGAGATAAAAAAGATTTCTGCATTCGGATTCAGCTTGTGAATTCTCTCCACAACTGTGTCATCATCAAAATCAAATACAGATTTTGTATCAATCTTATTAATCAAAACAACATCTGAAATCGTGAACATAAGCGGATATTTAAGCGGCTTGTCATCACCCTCGGGCACAGAAAGAATCATTGCATTTTTGCTTGAGCCTGTATCAAACTCCGCAGGGCAAACAAGATTTCCGACATTCTCGAGCACAACAAGGTCAAGATCATCCGTACCGAATTCCTTAATACCCTGCTCTGTCATACCGGCATCAAGATGGCACATTCCGCCTGTGTGCAACTGAATTGATCTTACACCTGTATCGGCAATCGTTTTAGCATCAACATCACTGTCGATATCCGCCTCCATAACACCGATATTCATTTCGTCCTTAAGTCGTGCAATCGTTGCCTTGAGTGTGGTAGTTTTTCCGCTGCCGGGTGAAGACATAAGATTTAAGAGAAAGGTTTTTTCTTTTTTCAGCTCGGCTCTTAAACGTTCAGCCTCTTTGTCATTATTTTCAAAAACACTTCGTTTTATTTCAATTACCTTGAATTCGTCCATCGTTATCCCTCGAATATAAAAATATTGTTTATTATAGTATGAATTGAATAATATTACAAGCCCCCACGGGGGATAAGTTTGTCATCTCTCAGGACATTTCAATTTGTCAGATAATCTTAAAATATAATCGGCTGATATATTCAGATTATTACAAGCTCTGTTAAAGTGCTAATCCTTGTCCTATTAATAAATAATTAACTTGTCACGATAAAAGCTTAAAAGCGCAATAAAAAAATATATTGACAATCATTTATAATATGTATATAATTTTCTATTGTATTTTTGATATTAAAGGAGTTTAGTTATGTCATTTTAGCAGGAATTACAATTGGATGCTACCGGTTTCCAATCACTTATTAAAGGATCAAAGGACAAAAAGGAAAAGGCTTCTCATATTGCAATTTTTATTTTAAAGGTACTTTTAAACACTTTATTCTGTATTCTTTTCGTCAGTGCTTTTTCGGCGTTTTTTAAAGATGAAAACAGAATGGTTGGTGTTATAATTACCATTAGCGTTTTACAGTTTAGATTAGTCGATTTGCAGCTGAAAAAATCACATGCAGTGCTTTCTCTGGCAATTGTATTTATTATTTTAATGTTTGGACCGCATCTTGCGAACTTGGTACAGAATTCAATGCTTTTGCCGGGTAATTTATCTGCTTTAGCGGCACTGCCTATTCACTTGATTTGTATTTTTGGAATTGTGATATTTGGCTGTCATAATATAAATTTGTATAATCAATTCATATTTGTTCTCGGTTATCTGCTGTTATATGGATATGATGTTACAGGAAAACTTTATATTTTAAGAGTTGCCGGTATCGGTGTCGGTGCTATTATTGTAATCTCTATTTATTGTATTAAACAAAGAAAAAAGACCTGTGCGCGCACACTGAAAAATGTATTTAAAGAATTTAATATTCGTTCAGTAAGAACAAGCTGGCAGATTAAAATAACCCTTGCAGTAGCAACCATTCTCGTATTTACAAAACTTATCGGCGCAGAAAGAGGAATGTGGGCCGGAATTGCCACAATGTCAGTAATTGTTCCGAATCTTAAAGATATTCCAAAAAGATCGGTAAACAGATGCATAGGAAATGTTGCAGGCAGTGTTTTGTTTGCTTTAATGTACACCATTTTCCCGGATTATATAAAAGGCTTTATAGGCGTTATCGGCGGTATCGGAAATGGATTTTGCTCTCAGTATAAATGGCAGGCTATGTTTAATTCACTTGGTGCAATGGCTATGGGGGTTACTTTTTTTGGAGCTATGGATGTTTCAATATGGGCTCGATTATTTAACAATGTAATCGGTGCTATCTACGGAATTTTGTTCGGATTGCTTTTTCATAGGACTGCTGCATTAATTATAAAAAGACAACAAAAGAAAAAATATAATAAATTAGCTGAATATTAACATCTAATCAAATTCAGTATAAAATTGATAAAAACAGGGCTGTTTCACAAAAGTGAAGCAGCCCTGTTTGCATTTCAATCAGCTGATGGCACAAATTTCTTTAATATCTTTATGAAAGAAGCGCCCTATCCGGTATCATCTCAATACTATTTCACCAGCTTGATTAATTCCTCACGGGTTAATCCGCAGTGTCTTGCGTTGTCATTGTTCGGCACGGCTCTGATAACCTTACCATTATAGCGTGATACGAGCAGCTCGCAGGATTTACCGTCAACTGCTACAGTCTCTACTGAATACTGCTCCTTAAGCGGAACCTGCTTATCGAGTGATGACTTTTCAGTCAAAGCACCTGTAGGGCAAAGCTTAACGCAAAGGCCGCAGTTTGTGCACTTAGTCTGGTCAAGCGGTAACGCGAAGGCAGGTGAAACACTTGTCTTAAAGCCACGACCGAGCAGACCGATTGCACTGATATCCATTACCTCTTTACAAGAACGCACACAAAGACCGCAAAGAATACATTTTGCTGTGTTACGCTCAATAAATGAATTTTCATCACGGGTATATTTCTGTGGCATTTCACCTGCAAAACGTTTAGGGTTGATATCATATCTCTGTGCAACCTGTAAAAGCTTGCACTTGAAATATTCACGACAGCCACACTCAAGGCAACGCTTAGCCTCTTCCTGAGCCTGTTCAACAGTGAGACCCAATGAAACCTCGTCAAAATTATTTTTTCTTATATCTGCATCAAGCACATCTGCAACTGTTCTTGCCAGCTGGGTTTTGCCTGAAAGGTCAATTCTGTCATCATCACGCTTGCTGATATATTTCGGTGTGAAATCAAGCTGTTCACCCTTGAGGTAAGCATCAACTGACTTAACACAGCGGTCAGCCTCGCCGATTGCAGCAATAGCAATGGATGCACCCTTATTTGTGGCATCACCGATAGCAAACACACCGTCAAGATTTGTTGTGAAATCGTCCTCATCTGCAAGGATTGTACCTCTGTCTGTAAGCTCAACGTTTGAAAAATCAGTAGGATCAAGCTTCTGACCGATAGCCATAATTACACTGTCAAGCGGAAGATATTCTGTCTTGCTCTCAATGGCAACAGGCTTTCTTCTGCCGGATGCATCAGGCTCGCCAAGCTCCATAAGCTGAAGAGTCATACCGCAAACTCTGCCGTTTTCTGCATGAATCTCAACAGGGTTTGTAAGGAATTTATAAATAACGCCCTCTTCCTTAGACTCTTTAATCTCAATTTCCTCTGCCGGCATTTCCTTCTCGGTTCTGCGGTAGATTACATAAACCTCTTTCGCACCAAGACGAACCGCAGTACGGCAGGCATCCATTGCGGTATTACCGCCGCCGCATACAGCAACCTTTTCACCTATTTTAACAGGATTTCCCTTGATAACACTTCTGAGAAAATCTATACCGCCGTAAACGCCGTCGATATCCTCACCCTTAACACGCATAGAGCTTGATTTCCAAGCACCGGGCGCAAGGATAACAGCATCATTAACCGATTTGAGCATATCCATTGTAATGTCACTGCCGAATTTAACATTGTTAACAAGGCGAACGCCGATTTTTTCAATCAGCTTAATTTCGCTGTCAAGAATCTCTTTAGGCAAACGATACTGCGGAATACCATATCTGAGCATACCGCCCATTTTATCCATCATATCAAAAACAGTAACCTCGTGACCGAGCGTTCTGAGATAATAAGCCGCTGTCAGACCGGCAGGACCACCGCCAACAATGGCAACCTTTTTGCCTGTTGCAGGTGCACATTCAGGAAGGTAAGACTCACCCTTTAAATCCATATCAGCCGCAAAAGACTTAAGCTGAGCGATATTGATCGGCTCTTCAACCTTACCGCGTCTGCAAGCCTTTTCACAAGGATGCGGACATACTCTGCCGATAGACGCAGGCAGCGGATTTGTATTTTTAATAAGCTCAAGTGCATCATCAAACTTACCATTTGCAATCAGACCTACATAACCCTGACAATCTGTATTTGCAGGACATGCAAGCTGACAAGGCGCAATGCAGTCACCGTCGTGAGCAGACATCAAAAGCTCCATTGCAATTTTTCTTGATTTAATAACTCGTTCGCTCTCGGTGTTGATTACCATTCCCTCAGACACTTTAGCCGAACAGGAGCGAAGGAGCTTAGGTACGCCCTCAGCCTCTACAACACAAAGACCACAGGCACCGTAAACCTCTACTGCCTCATCATAGCAAAGTGTAGGGACATAAATTCCATTCTTTCTTGCCGCTTCTAAAATTGTACTGCCGGCAGGAGCAGTAACACTTTGACCATTAATTGTAAGATTAATCATTTCCATAACTATAAATCTGCTCCCTTCTTACTTTCTTACCACTGCACCAAATTTGCAGGACTGAATACATTTACCGCACTTGATACATTTATCAACATCAATCGTATGCGGATTTTTGACAGAACCACTGATTGCACCGACAGGGCAGTTTCTTGCACAAAGTGTACAGCCCTTGCAGGCATCAGCATTGATAGAATATTCAATAAGTCCTGAGCATTCACCTGCAGGGCAGGTCTTATTCTCAATATGAGCTATGTACTCATCCTTAAAATACTTAATCGTAGTTAAAACTGGGTTTGGTGCGGTCTGACCCAGACCGCAGAGTGCACCGTCCTTAATACCGTAGCAAAGCTCTTCAAGGAGTTCAACGTCACCGTCTTTGCCCTTGCCCTCGGTAATTCTTGTCAGAATCTCCAGCATTCTGGTTGTACCGATACGGCAGTGAACACATTTGCCACAGCTTTCCTTAGCTGTAAAGTCAAGGAAAAACTTAGCCATACCCACCATACAGGTGCTTTCGTCCATAACAACCATACCGCCTGAACCCATAATAGCACCTGTTGCACCGAGTGCCTTATAGTCAATTACGGTATCAATAAGACTTGCAGGGACACATCCGCCTGACGGACCGCCCATCTGAACAGCCTTGAATGCCTTATCCCCCTTCATACCGCCGCCGATATCAAAAATAACATCACGCAAAGTTTTACCCATTGGAATTTCAACAAGTCCGCTGCGCTTAACCTTACCCGTAACGGCAAATACCTTTGTACCCTTTGAGCCCTCTGTGCCCATTGCGGCAAAAGCTTCACCGCCGTTATTAATAATCCAGCTGACATTTGCAAACGTCTCAACATTATTGATGTTTGAAGGCTTTCTCCAGTAACCGCTCTGTGCGGGGAAAGGAGGCTTGAGACGCGGCATACCTCTGTGACCTTCAAGTGATTCGATCAGTGCAGTCTCTTCACCGCACACAAACGCACCTGCGCCGGCCTTAATCGTCATATGGCAGGAGAAATCCGTGCCAAAAATATGATCACCGAGATAGCCTGCTGCTGTTGCCTGCTCAATTGCTCTTTCAAGTCTTTTGATTGCAAGCGGATATTCTGCTCTTACATAAACAACTGCATTTTTCGCACCGATTGCATAGGCACCAACCAGCATGCCCTCAATCAGATTATGCGGATCTGATTCGATAACTGCTCTGTCCATAAATGCACCGGGGTCACCCTCGTCGGCATTACAGATTAAATACTTTTCTTCATCGTCAGACTGTCTTGCTGCATTCCACTTGAACCATGTAGGGAAGCCTGCACCGCCTCTTCCTGCAAGTCCTGAGGTTTTGATTACCTCGATAACCTCCTCAGGTGTCATTTCGCACACTGCTTTTTTTAGAGCAGTATAGCCGTCAGCAGATACAAAATCCTCAAGCTCCTCAGGGTTAATAACGCCGCAGCGTCTGAGCGCAATTCTTGTCTGCTTTTCAAGGAACTGCTTATCTTCGTCTGATACAAGCAAATCGGAAATCGCACGCTCGTCGCCTGTTTTTGCATATTCAGCAATCTTAGCCGCATCCTTTTCGGTAACGCGGACAAGACGCTTTACCTCTTTATCAGCTTCATAAATATCAACAATCGGCTCAAGATAGCACATACCTACACAGCCTGCAATTGTCAGAGCTGCACCGTTTAAGTCTTCCTTTAAAAGTGCCTGTCTTACCTTTTCAGCACCTGCTGCAATACCGCAGGAGCCCTGACCGACAACAATTTTCATATTACGCATTATTCTGCCTCCCTCAATTCCTTTAAGATTTGCTTTGTTTTCTCGGGAGTAAGCGAGCCATAGGTGTTATCATTAATCATCATAACAGGTGAAAGTGAGCAGCAGCCAAGACACGCAACACACTTAAGTGAAAACAAACCGTCCTCGGTTGTTTCACCGTCTGCTATACCAAGCTCATCCTGAATAGTCTGCAAAATAAGCTCACTTGAATTAACGTGACACGCTGTACCCTGACAAAGCATAATAAGATACTTGCCAACAGGTGTAAGGCGAAATTGCGTATAAAAGGTTGCCACACCCATAATCTCGCTTTCTGCGATATTTGTTCTTTGACTTATGTACTCAATCGCTTCCTTTGGCAGATAGCCGTAAATATCCTGAGTTTTTTGCAAAATTGTAATTAATGAGCCTTTAACAGATGCAAGCTCATCAAGCACAGGCTCAAGCTGTGTTAAATCAATTTTTTCAGTCATATTTCTTCTCCTCAGTTAAATAATTTATATTTTTGTCAATAATAATTATAACGCTTGGTAAAAATTGCATAAA
Organism: Eubacterium sp.; assembly: GCA_029059925.1. Classification (GTDB taxonomy): domain Bacteria; phylum Bacillota; class Clostridia; order Oscillospirales; family Acutalibacteraceae; genus Eubacterium_R. The sequence goes on from JAIDVA010000190.1 coordinate 13,022, forward strand.
AAATTATATATACTATAT
>JAIDVA010000191.1 GCA_029059925.1 Eubacterium sp.
AAATAATATTTGAAAAATGATAAATAATTATTGACAAACGATAATTTTTAGATATAATGAAGGTAGAAATTGTAATTACTGGAGGTTATTACTATGTGGAATAAGGAAAAATCTGTTTTGTTAACTCAGTTTATTGTCAGAGCCTGCTATGTGCTTTTAGCGGCTGCAGTGATTATTCTTCCGTTCATATTTAATGAAACGGGAGACAGCGTAAGAATTAATATGCTTACAACCCTTGGAAAATATGTTGTTGCACCATTTTATGTTTTGGTGCCTGCGGGATATGCTGCTCTGATTTGTATTGATAAGCTTTTAATCAATTTAAAAAAGGAAATTGTTTTTGATGTTAAAAATGTTAAGCTGTTAAGAATAATCAGTTGGTGCTGCTTTTATGCCGCAGTTGCTTGCTTTACATCTTTTATAGTTATTGCTATAGTTGAAAATTATATTTTAGGAACAGCTCTTTTACTCATTGGTTCAGGAGCAATATTTATGGGACTTATTTTAAGAGTAATCAAAAATGTCTTTGAACACGCAATTGTAATCAAGGACGAGAATGATTTGACAATATAGGAGGGCATTATGCGAATTGTAGTGAATCTTGATGTAATGCTTGCGAAAAGAAAAATGTCCTCACTCGAGCTGGCAAACAAAATCGGCATTACACAGGCGAATTTATCCATACTCAAAACAGGCAAGGCAAAGGCAATCCGTTTTTCAACACTTGAGGCAATCTGTGAGGTGCTTGACTGCCAGCCGGGTGATATCTTGGAGTATGTTAAGGAGGAATAGTAATGGACTCAAATATGAATCAGCAGAATTATCAATCTGCAATGAACAGTCAGCCTGCTTTAAGCAATCAGGCAGGTGTTAGCTGTCAGCGGACAGTACCGCCTTATCAGCCTTATGTAATTCAGCCTAAGGAATACAAAAAGCTTGATATCAAAGACAAGGCATTTATGCTGATATTTTTTGTCTTATCGTTTATCTTTATCAATTTTGCATTTTCTGCATTCAACCTTGGTTTCACAATATTCTATTTTCTGCTTTTTATTGCATCTACGGTTTATCTTTATCGTGCAGTGGCTAAATCGTCAGTATTCTCACTTATCTGCGGCGGACTTTCTTTGGCGGGTTCAGTCGTCTTTTCGATTTATGATGACGGTTTTATAAACTTCATTTTGCTGATTCTTATAGGAGGTTTGTTCACAATTTACTGCTTAGGGCTAAGTAATGCCTTCCACAATAAGCAGGGCAGCTTTAAGCTGATAAATGATGTTATTTCAGGCTCTTTGCTTTATCCGATTAAAAATCTGCCCGATATGTTCGGCTCAATTAAAGTGTCTGCTAAGTCAGATAAAAAATCCTTCAACGCAGTAATCGGTATTGTTGTTGCACTGCCTGTACTGCTTATTATCATACCTCTGCTTGTGAAGAGTGATGCTGCATTTGAAGGACTTATAGATACTGTTATAAATAATATCGGTAAATATATTTTGCAGGTGATTTTTGCTTTTATCATTGCGCCATATCTTATTTCATTTATGCTCGGCAAAAGACAGGGTATAAATAAACGAACAGGCAAGGGCAAGTCAACGGGCAGAAAATCAATCCCTGCATCAGGTGTCATATCCTTTTTAAGTGTAATTTCAGCAACCTATATTGTGTATCTGTTTTCTCAGCTTGCCTATTTTTTCAGCACCTTTAACGGAATACTCCCTGATGATTATGAATATTCGGCAAGTGCATTTGCAAGGCGCGGATTTTTTGAAATGTTTGCCATTTGTGTAATCAATATACTGATTATCTCAATTGTAACAATCCTTGCAAAAAGAAACGACAGCAAAAGGCTGTCACTTGTTATCAAGGCATTATCGTGCTTTATTTCACTGTTTTCCGTTTTGCTGATTATAACAGCAATGTCAAAAATGAGACTGAATATTTTTATCTTTGGTCTTTCAAAAAATCGTCTGCTTGTATCTGTATTTATGCTGATGCTGGTTGTAATCATTGCGTTTTTTATTGTTCATATTTTTGTGCCGAGACTCAATTATATGCAGCCGATTATTATCATTTGTAGTGCAATGTTTATTACTCTTGCCTTTGCAGATGTTGACGGCGCTGTTGCAAAGTATAATGTTTCTAATCAGAATGAGCTGGAAAGCGTGGATGTTTCCTATCTCGGCAACCTTGCAGATTCGGCAATACCATATATTCTTGAACTTGCAGATGACGAAAATCTCAGCAATCAGGTTAATTATGTTATGCGCTCTAAAATGATATATTCGGATTCTATCTCCTGTAATGACGATGGACAGTATGTTTATGACAAGCCTGATTTCAGGATGTATAATTATTCGAATGATAAAGCATACAAACAGCTTTGTGCTTATCTGAATTCAGATTCATTTAAGCAGTATGAGCAAAGCTATCATACGTTCGACGGGGATGAATACTATGGTGATATGACAGATTACGATACTGAATATCATGATGATAATAACTATGATGATTACGATTATGTGAATCCCGATTATATTGATTACAGCCAATATAATTATAATGATGATGAATTTTATATTGATCCGGAAATGGCGACTATGGCAGATTAATAGGTTGATTTTATGAAAAATGATAATAAATTACGAATAGGTTATGCAGTTTCAACATTGCTCTTAATCATTACAGAGGTCTTGATTGCACTTTTTGTTCACGATAATTTTGTAAGACCGTATCTTGGTGATGGTTTAGTTGTGATTGCAGTTTATTGTGCAGTCAGGATAATCGCACCGACTAAGTGTAGGCTCTTACCGCTTTATGTTTTTATCTTTGCAGTTGGTGTTGAGGTGCTGCAGTATTTTAATATTGTTGCATTGCTTGGGTTTGAAAATAATGCTTTTATGAAAACCCTTATCGGCTCGAGCTTCGATGTGAAAGATATTGCCTGCTATGCAGCAGGCTGTGCAGTGTTGTCTGTATATGAAATAATAATTGCGAAATTCAGATTGTTTGAGAGATGATATTATGAACAAGTCCAAACATAAAAAACTAAAAATTATGCTTATTGTTCTTTTAATCCTGATTGCCATTCCTGTTGGCTGGTATTATGCTATAGGTCCGAGAGATTTAACAGGCGGCGGATTGGTGTATGAGCAGGAGCTTTATTATATGGGTCACACATACAGATGTGTCGGATGGACAATGGGCGGCGAAAATGATGTTAAATCGGGACGTCTTATCGGAGTGGGTTTCCTGACCTATTATTATAAAGGTGAGAATAATTCCTCATATATTATCGAAGAGCAGCTGCATGAACGTTTTATCTATAAGCGAAGTGATGTGCTGAAAAAAGAAAAGGAAGAAAATGCACCAGTACTTAACGGCTTGGGTGAAAATACTACAATCAAGTATAACAATAAGATGTATAAGTTTCTTGTGAAAAATGAATATGCCGATAAAAATCTGCTGTATGAAATTTCATCTTATATCCAAAGCGGTATTAAAGTAAAGGGCAAAGAGGTTGATGTGCTGAAATTGGCAGATGATTATTACGGCAATTTCCTTTGTGTGCGCGGTGCAGATGATGCTGATTATATCTACACCTGTTTAGATATGACGTATGATGATTTTTGCTCCCTGTGTGTACCTGAAAATATAACCTCGTATGAAGTACGCAGCTATGGCAGGGATGATTTTTATGGTGAGGACAGTAATGTAATCAATGCAATTCAAAGGATTTATACGGATGACAGTGCAGCACGAAAAACAAATGAGTATTTTCAAAATACAGGCAATGTCTATTTCCTTACTTTTTATTATAACAATATGCCTATAACCATTAAGAATACATCAACATTACGTTTAAACAGCGGTGGTACTGAGCATTACGTTAATTATTTCCCTGATGATATGAGCCCTGAGCTTTATATTGTCAAGGATGAAGAAATTAAAAAGGTTTTGTGGGATTATTTAATGATAGAATAAATTGTTGTTTATGTTAGGATATTACATACCCTAATAATCCGTTTTTACGGATTGTACCATTCTTTTGAATCGCAAAAGAACGGTACCAAGAAAACGAATCAGGGGGAAGGCATACGCCAATTCCCCCTAATAACCCCCTCTTGATG
>JAIDVA010000192.1 GCA_029059925.1 Eubacterium sp.
CAAGAATAATTTACTCAAAAAAGCAGTTTTAATAAATAATAAATCCGCAGTTAAAGCTATGTTGCTATACTGCGGATTTTGTTATTTTGTTGATTTGCTTTTTAGTCTTTTACTTGTTGGTGTTACAAGGAATAATGTCATTACAAATGAAAGTAAATCAGCAATTGGTTGAGTGAGTATGATTCCCATTGTGTCGATAAATCTCGGTAAAAGCAATATCAGAGGAACATAAAAAATACCTTGCCTTGCAAGAGCAAGGATTGTTGCTTTTCCTGATATTTTGAGTGACTGCATAAGCATATTTGATGCTGTGCAATATCCAAGCAAGGGCATTGCAATACACTGGTATCTGAGTGCTTTAGTACCTATTTCAATAACCTCGGCATCATTTCTGAAGATGGATATCAGTTGTGGTGCAAATATAAATGCGATAACTGCAAATACAGTGATAATGATGGTTGTGATTCGAGCTGTGAATTTGTATCCATCATAAACTCTTTTATAATTTTTAGCCCCATTATTAAAGCTGCATACCGGTTGGTATCCCTGTCCAAAGCCGATTACAACGGCAAAGCCCAAAAACATCACTCTATTGAACACACTCATACCTGCCACAACAGCATCACCATATGGTGCACAGGCAAAGTTCAGACATATTGTGGCAACAGTCTGCACACCTTGGCGTGCAAGAGAGGGGAGTCCGTTTTTGAATATACTAAGCAAAATTTTCCTGTTGGGTTTGAATTTTTTTAATGTCAGTCTTATATTTCCGCCCTTGAGAGTTCCGATAATAAGAACTATAAAACCAACAAACTGACTGACTATTGTTGCAATTGCTGCACCCTGCACACCAAGTTTAAATGTAAATATAAATAGAGGGTCAATAATAATATTCAGTATACTGCCACTTAAAATTCCCGCCATTGAATAAATGGCACTTCCCTGATACCTGAGCTGATTGTTTATTACGAATGAGCCTAATATAAAAGGTGAGCCGAACAGAATATATTTCAAATATCCGCTTGCGGATTCGATTGTTGACTCGGTTGCACCTAAAAGCTTTGCAAGATTAGCAGAGAAGAAAAGCCCTGCCAATGCCATTACTATTCCGATAATGAATGCTGTAAAAAAGGCCACGTTTGCATATATTTGTGCGAGATTCTTTTTCTTTTCTCCAAGCAATGTACTTATCATTACACCGCTGCCGTTACCGAGAAAAAATCCAATTGCCTGCAGCAGTGTCATAATTGAAAATACGATTCCTATCGATGCAACCGATGTTGTATCTATTTTACCGACAAAATAACTGTCAGCCATATTGTAAATGGCTGATACAAGCATTGTGATAATTGTAGGAACAGCAAGCGATGAAATAAGTCCCTTTACAGGTGCATTCGCCATTCTGTCATATTTATTTTTATATTTTTTATTACTTTTTTTCATTTTTATATCCTTATATATACAGACATTTCATTTTCACCACGGTTGCCCCAAGTATAGTATGGAATAAATTTAATTTTGCATTCATCATATTGGGGCGCTTTATATTCAGAGTAGAGAGCATCATCTTCCTTTTCTCTGAAGCCATCAGCAAATATTACGTCATTTTTATATCTGAAATTAGGCGTTTCCGAGAGTTTGAGCAAATGAAGATTTTTACCATTGTCAACCTCTTCTATACAGTAAACAACTGGTCCTCGCATAACAGCAGCTTTGCCTATGTTTGCTCGTACTTTATTAGAGCACTTGACAATCTTTGTTTTAATTTCAAAAGCAATTTCAATTTTTGTTTGGATGTCTATTTTAATAAAAGCGTAACCATTTCTCATTTCATAATTTGCTGATAAGTCAAAGTTATCACACCAAGAGGGGATTCGCAGTGCGAGTGTAAAAGATCTTATAGTATTAATTTCAAAGCTTACTTTGCCATTTTCAATATAGCTTGATGTGACTATTATATCTGCCTTATCACTTTTCAGCTCACTGCCGATATATTGGTTAACAAATATAGTATCGTCATTCTGCGTGAAAATGTATTCACCTAACGAAGATATAAGTCTTGCAAGATTTGGAGGACAGCATGCACAGCTGAACCATTTTTGTCTTACAGGCTTAATATGCCTTTTTCTGGAATCAAAACGGGATGCTTCAGGCAAAACCTCAAGAGGATTGACGTAAAAGAATGACTTTCCGTCCTCGGCCATGCCTGAAAGTACAGTGTTATATAATGCTCGTTCAGTAACATCCGCATAGTGTGCATTAATTTCACATTCGCCCATTCGTCTTGCAAAGAAAATAAGACCTATGGATGCACAGGTTTCGGCATACGCTAAATCGTTCGGTAGGTCATAGTCAAAAGAAAATGCTTCTCCGTCAACAGTGGCACCGATACCGCCGGTAATATACAGCTTTTTATTCTCAATATTATCCCATATATTCTTGCAGGCATCAAACAACTCATTGTCACTGTATGCTTTTGCTATGTCAGCCATTGCACTATAAAGATAAACTCCTCTTACGGCGTGTCCTACAGCTTCGTTCTGGTACCTTGGCTGAATATGTGCCTGATTATAATGATAATTGTCTTCAATGGTTTTTCTGCCGCGTTCAATATCAAAATAATATGGCTTTTTACCGCGTTCTTCGATAAAGAATTTTGCTGTATTAAGATATTTTTCCTCTCCGGTCAATTCATATAGCTTAACAAGTGCCATTTCCGCTATCTCATGACCGGGATAACCTTTTATTTTATCATCACCAAAGGTATTGCAAATAAGGTCGGCAAATCTGCATGATGCGTTCAGCAGTTTGTCATTTCCGGTAGCATTGTAATAGCTTATTGCCCCTTCAACCATATGACCAAAGCAATAAAGTTCGTGATAATCTTTAAGATTGGTGAAGATTTCATCACGGTTGTTTATGATATAGAGTGTGTCAAGATATCCATTATCGAGCTGGGCTCTGCAGATTATGTCAATATATTCATCTGCTTTTCTTTGAAGTTTATTGTCAGGATGATTTTGAAGTGAATACCCAACAGCCTCAAGCCATTTATATACATCAGAATCCTGAAATACCCATCCGTGAAAAGCGTTATCATCCGTGTTTTTTTCATCATATACCCATTTGTTAGCGGGATATACTGGAGGGATTATTCCTTGCTTCATTTTTTCTGCTATTTTGCTTGCTTTTATAAAATTCTCAATGCAATAGCTTTTTTCTGCCCCCGCTATTTTATCCTGCAAAGCAAGATATTGGTAGGGGATGACGTTTGTTCTGACCAGTTCAGTAATTTTATTCCAAACGAGGTCATTGATTTTAACCTCTTTACTGTTTAAGTGCTTTGTAAATTGATTGCTATTCATTGTTCAAACCTCAAAAAATAAATGTACTTGCAGATAAC
>JAIDVA010000193.1 GCA_029059925.1 Eubacterium sp.
ATTTTGTTGTATATTATAGACAATATACAACAAAAGGTTTGTTTTTAAAATATAAAATCAGGCAGAATCAATCTGCCTGATTTTATGAATACGTGATTAAAAAAGTCTCAGCCCGCCTTATATCTTCTCCTTTATGGCTTTATACCATTCCTGCGCGTGGATAGTCTCTTTACGCTTACCGTTTTTACCATTGTTATTATGGCGGTAGAAATCGTCCTTATCACCCAGATTCCATACACATTTATTCCATACATACTGTACTTTTTCTTTTGCATTAAGCGTGAAAGTAAACGGTCTGTTATTTTTAACCTCATCATAGGTTGGGGTTACGAGACTTGCATTAACACCCTTAACCTCGCTTGCAGAAACAACTGCTATATCGCTGTCATAAGGAAGTGTAACTGTTTTTGCACCTTTAACATCAAGTGACACAATCCAAAGATAAAAGCCCTGTGCAACAACATCCTTGCCATCCTTATGACTGTGGGTTGCCTCAAATCCAAGCTTGCCCGACTTGATATAAGCAGTCTCACCGAAATCATACAAATCCCAGCCTGCAAAGCGTTCATTTGCGCTGTTGATTTCTACTGTATGGGACTTACCGTCCACCATAAATTTAGCTGCACGGTCTTTATCGATTGCAGTGCAGAGTAAGACGAGTCTTTCCGTACCATCAGAAATTTCTATAGTCTGACCATTAGCCGTGAGTGCATTTTTGCCGTCCTTATGAATTACAAAGTCAATACCGCCTGAAGTGATTTTTTCAGGAATAAGCTCATAAGGAATTGTTAAATCAAAGTCTGCTGTATCACCCTGTTTCGTTATGATGCTCTTGTCAAAATCAAGTGGAACGGGAGTGATGACAGCCTTTTCACCCTTAGCTGATGATGGTTTTAAGGTAAGTGCAAAGCTCTTGATTTCATACGGCTTAAAGCTTGTTACTAGCTTGCCGTCAGTAACATGAGCCTCAGCCTTATATTCCTCACTTGCATAAATTTCACGTGCAGATTCAATACCCTCGCCGAGTGTAAGTGTAAGATTTTCGATTGTATTTTTTGTACCCTCGTTAAGACGAACAATGATTTCATCGCTGTCCTCAGCCTTTTTAATTGCACGGATGATTACATCGTTTGTTGAAATATCGCCAAATGAGTATTCAGTTCCGAGAACACCGGCGTGCTTATCTGTCTCATAAGCGGTCATAGGTGTTACAAACTGTCTTGCCTCAAGCTGTGTAGCTGCACCGACTGTACCGCTGTGGCTGAATACTGCATATGAATATCTGTTCAGTCCCAAATCCATAAATGACTGCATTGAGTCGATTCTGTAATTGCGTTCAGGAGTATGAAGAACGGTCATTCTGAGGGTATTATCCTTAAACTTATCCCAGCCGTATTTACATTCGCTGAGAATTGAAACACCGAACTCGCCTGTTTTATCCGTAATATCTGCCCATTTCTGTGCAGGAACCTCAAAGAGCTTCTGGCTCATATTTTCACGCTCGATAGCACCGAGACCAAGGTCGAAGGTAGCCTTATAATTATCACAAGTAAAGGCAAACTTATTTTTAGCCATTGTACAAAGCGACTGCCACTCTATTTCAGAATAGACCTCAACAATATTTGAGCTTTCGCCAAGAGCGACAATATTTGTAAATATACTCCTGTCATCCTTCTGTACAACCTTGAATGCAACACGTGCAGGTCCATTTTCGATAATATCAATTGAAACAATTTCAGGCATTCTGTCAGCAGGCTTATTTGCCTGCTCATAATTCATTTCCCAAGCCGGCCAATCCTTTGAGCCTGTATAATTGAACAGTCCGAGTGAAATCGGCTCACTGAGAATTTCTTTATTGCCAAGCTCTTTATCAATTATGGATGCAATATTACCGCGTCTGTTAAGCTCAACAATATATTTCTGATTCTCCATTATCAAATCACAGATTGAAATATTGCTTTTAACAGCACAGGGCTTATCACTTGGTCGGAAATCATAAACACGTGTGCCAAGGCTCTTAACATCAGCAATAAAAATAATCTCTGCAATACCGTTTTTAATACTGTTTACCTGCGATTTAACCTCTTTGCCCTTGTCATCATAAACACGAATGAACTGCTTTTCTGTATTGCGGAGTCTTACCTTTACCGCACCCTTACGCTGAGCTTCAACAGGGTTATAAACCATTATTGGTGTACCCTTGCAGAAATCTGTTTTCATAAGACCTGCTGCTGAAGCAGCGGATGCCTCAAGCTCCGTTGTAAACTGATTCATCGAAAGTGCAAGGTCATTCCATGAACGTCTGTAAACACGCTGGCATGATGTACCCGGCATATCATCGTGAAATTGATGTGCAATCGTTCGCTTCCATGCACGGGTTATAGCGTTACGGTTATAATCTGCTGTACCAAGATAATCTGCCATAACACCACTGCGTTCTGCGACATCAGCAAGTTCCTCGCTACGTCTGTTCCAGCGCTTACCGATTGCACGTGAGGTATAGCCGCCTACAGCGTGATTCTGCATAACAAGCTCGTTATTCCATACAGGCAATTTAGCCTTTTGCTCGTCGGTAAACTTCTCGTCAATATCGTGATAAATTTCATCAGCAGATGCCGCAACAACCTCGATATTGCTGTCTGAATTCTTCTTGATTTCATTTTCAACAAAGGCAATTGTAGCCTCCTGAGGAGCACCTCCCCTGTCGCCTATTCCGTGAAAAATGTAGGTCCAGTCAAGATCATACTTTTCGTTCTCTTTGAACTTATCTAAAACAAAATCCCAGTCACGAAGCTTTTTGAGTGTGAAATAATAATCGTGAGGATTAGTGCTTGCATAAACCTGCTCGCCGTCAACACCCTGCCACTTACCAATATCAAAAGGAATTCCGTAGGCACTGCCCCATGCAAGCTTTTGCGTAGTGAAGCCCATAAGATTTGAATGGTGCATAATGCTTGGAAGTGCCCAGCCAAATCCAAAGCAGTCCGGCAAATAGATATCAACCGAACGCTTGCCGAAGGTCTTGTCAAAATATGAATTACCGATGAGGATATTTCTGAACAAAGCCTCCGGAGACGGAATATTAACATCACCGTTTTCATAAGCAGAGCCGCAGACATTCCATCTGCCCTGCTTAACATAATCTTTCATTTTTTCAAAAAGCTCAGGATAATATTCCTCCATAAGCTCATAGCGATACGTACCCTCAAATGAGAAAGTATATGTAGGATATTTTTCAAACATTTTGAAATTATCAACAAGTGTATTGTAGATATATTTGCTTACAGTTTCCTCAAAATCCCAGCTCCATACGGTATCGAGATGGGCAGTTGCTACTGTATAAATCTTCTTATTTCCAGCCATTGCTATACTCCTTATTATGTTCAATATATTCTTCAGCAAGCTCACATGCAAGTGAATATGAATTTACAAGCGGATGCAGTGTAAGTGCCTGAATTGCAGCACTTTTATCCTTATTTCTGATAGCCTTTGAGGAAAGACGCTCATATATTTTTACTCTTCGGATAAGCTCAAGATTCTGCTCATCAACCTCTCCGATATGGTGCGGTGTACAGCCATTCGAATTCACATCACAGGTGATTTCGACAACATCATCTGCACGCAAACCATCAATGGAATTTTCGTTAGGAATACACATAATCATTGTGCCTGTTGTGCCGCTCTGAGCATTTTCAATAAACTTAAGAGCAACACCCGCATAACCGCCGTCATCCTCTTCATAAATATTGAATTTCCATGGTGCAGTACGCTTAACACCTGTCTCGCTTGCCATATAGCTGCCCTCACGCATACCATACCATTTATTGAACACCTCAAGACAGCCTTCAAAATCATTTTCAACATCCATTTTGGAAAGTTCGGCAGTCATATTTTTATTGATATCCCTTATCTGCTCACCACGGGTTTTATCTGCATTTAGAATATTCTCTACAGCCTGCTCACGATAGTAAAAATAGTAGAGATATTCGTTTAAAACTGCTTTTCTGTCACGCAGAAGCGCCTTTGAAAAATAACGCATATCAGAATTCTTATATGCATCGTCATTCTCAATAAGCTCCGGCATAATTTCCTTACCGCAGAGCTTAATACTTTTGAAATAGGATAAATGATTCAGACCATAAACCTCACCGACAATATCATCGGGTGATTCACCATAGAGGAGTGCAAAGGATCTCAACATACCTGACGGAGCATCACAGATGCCGTAGGTAAAATCATAGCCCATATCACGCAGGGTCTGTGATACAACACCTGCAGGATTGGTGAAATTGAACACCTTTACATCCTTCTTGGAATACTTTTTGATAAGCTCGCAATATTCAGCCAAGGCAGGCACACTGCGCATAGCAAACGAAAAGCCTGCTGCACCTGTTGTCTCCTGACCAAGAACACCTTTATTAAGAGCAATGCGTTCATCCTTGGCACGCATATCATCCTCACCCACGCGGATAGTTGTTATAACATAATCTGCATCCTTTACAGCCTCTACAGCATCAGATGTAAGGCTGAATTTCATCTCCGGGCAAAGCAGCTTCGCAACATGTGCTGCCATGCCGCCATATATTCTTAACTTCTGTTCATTGTTATCCATAAAGCAAAGCTCATCAATATGCAGACGCTGTGCCTTCTGTGCAATACTCTTTGCGAGGAACATGGAGCGGACTCCACCGCCGCCGATTACAGTAATTTTCATTTTGAATTATACACCCCTTTATAAAAATGAATAAACATTTATTTTTCTATAGCTGCAGTTTTAGTGTTTGATTTAATTATTTCACTATAAATATTATCTGCAAATTTCTTTTCTCTGTTATATGTATAAAGACCGTTCTGCTCCTGCTCTATATCATAAAGCTGCGTATAGCAAAAGCCAAACATTTTTTCATTAGAAATCAGTGCGTCGGTAAGACCGCAGTAACGCTGTGCAAATTCCTCAGGTGTTTTCACATTTTCGCCATAACCCCAGGATTTAACACTTTTATCGCTCTGCCACTTTATTCCGCCGTATTCACTGACAAAAACAGGCTGACCGTCGTACTTCTGACGATTTGGGTTATCAATAAGCACGTGCTCATACAAAACATTATCATTTACAAGTTTGTCGAAATTCTTTTTGAAAAGCACAGGGTCATAGTTATAATCGTGAACATCATAAATATCTGTTTTAACGTGGAAATTACCGCTTGTGTCAATACAAGGTCTTGTCTTGTCAACCGCTTTTGTATAGTCATAGACAATGAAAAGCAGTTCATTTTTCTGCTGTCTGCCCCTGTAATTCCAGGTTTCATTAAACGGACACCAGCCAATAATGGAAGGATGGTTAAAATCACGGTTCACAGCCTCTGCCCACTCAGGCAAAAATGCTGCAAGTGCCGCAGCTGACGAATAATCAAGTCCCCAATTGGCATATTCGCCCCATACAAGATAACCCATTTTGTCACAATGGTATAAAAATCTCGGCTCGAAAACCTTCTGGTGCAGACGTGCACCATTAAAGCCAAGGGCAAGTGAAAGCTCAATATCCTTGATAAATTCCGATTCATCCTTAGCGGTATAAATTCCGTCTTTATAAAAGCCCTGATCAAGCACCAGACGCTGGAAAACACTTTCTTCATTAATCAAAAATTTAAAGCCGTCAAGCCGAATATCTCTGAGACCGAAATAACTTTTCACTGTATCATCACCGAATTTCAGCTCAAGGTCATACAGTCTGCCGTGCCCTGCTTCCCACAGATGCTTTTCGGAAAGAGGAATGCTGAAAAATCTTATTCCGTTTGCCGATGCACGATTTACATTTCCGACAGCTTTACCATTGTAAAGCACATTACATTCAAAATCAGCCGTGCCTGCAAAATCAGCCTCGAGTGTTACACTGCAATTATCTGCATCAGGATATATTTTAAAATCCTTAATATATTCCTGTGGTGTAAATTCAAGATACACAGTCTGCCATATTCCCGTAGTTCTTGTATAATCACAGCCGTGACTCTTTTTCCGTTCACTCTGCTTGCCGCGGCAGACAAGGGGATTTTTTACATCATCCTCGCAGAGAATGAAAATCTCATTTTCACCAGAAACAACCAATTCAGTAATATCAAAACAGAATGAGGTATAACCCCCCTTATGGCGCCCTGCAGGTTTTCCATTAACAAGAACTGTGGTCAGATAATCAGCCGCTCCGATGTGCAGAAAAATCCTTTCATCTGACTTTTTGATATCAAGAACTTTTTTGTACCATACAAGATTAACAAAATCAGTATTGCCAATCCCCGAAAGCTCACTTTCTATACAAAAAGGAACATTGATTGTATATGGATACTGACCATCTCTATGATACTTGAGTGCTCTTGCTTCATCCTGCGAAAACTTAAATCCGACAGGAACCTTTTTAAAGCCAAATTCCCATTCACCATTCAGATTCTGCCAATGAGAGCGCATAAACTGTGGATTGGGATGTTCATTTCTGTAAATCTTCACCGCATTATCTCCCCTTATTTAATTTCAGTATAGTGTTTTTTTATTGTTTTGAAAAGACATTTAAACGACATAATAATGATTTTTATGTCGTTTAAAATATATTTTCTCAAATAAAAAATATTACTGCTGCAATAAATATAAATAAAAATCAGGATGATAAAACATGGCATAACCTTTTATTATAATGACAGCAAAATACAAAATTCCCGGCAATGTCTCACTCTCTAAGCATGCTTCTTGTTGTTACTGCATATACGCTAAAATAATATTTATATTATCATCAAAAAAGCAGTCCCAAAATTGAGACTGCTTTTTCTATCAAACTGCTACGATATTAACAAGCTTGCCGGGAACATAGATTTCCTTTTTAATTGTTTTGCCCTCAATTGCAGCGGCGATTTTTTCATCCGCCTTTGCAAGTGCAAGTGCATCCTCTTTTGAAATATCAACAGGGACGGTGATACGTGAACGCACCTTACCCATAATCTGAAGTACGATTTCAACTGAATTTTCTTTAGTCTTTTCTTCGTCAAACTCTGGCCACTGTGCCTCGTTAACCATACCGCCAAAATTCATTACCTGCCACATTTCCTCGGTAATATGAGGTGCAAACGGATTGAGCAGGATTGTTAAGGTTTTAAGCTCAGCCTTATTAACACCCTTTGAAGACATTTCATTTACAAGGCTCATCATTGCAGCAATAGCTGTGTTGCATTTAAGGTTATCAATATCTTCAGTCACCTTTTTGATTGTCTTGTGCATCAGTGCTTCAAGGTCTGCTGAATACTCGTCACCATCCTTTACAGACTCCTGTAAATTCCAGAAACGTTCAAGAAAACGCTTACAGCCCTTGATAGAATCACTGTTCCAAGGAGCAGCCTTTTCAAAATCACCGATAAACATTTCATAAAGACGCATTGTATCAGCACCGTACTGATTCACAATATCATCAGGGTTAACAACATTACCCCTTGACTTTGACATCTTTTCACCGTTCTCACCCAAGATCATACCATGTGAGGTACGCTTTGCATAAGGCTCTTTTGTAGGAACAACACCGATATCGTAGAGGAACTTATGCCAGAAGCGCGAATAGAGCAGGTGGAGAGTTGTATGCTCCATACCGCCGTTATACCAATCAACAGGACCCCAGTAATTAACAGCCTCAGATGATACAAGTGCATCATTATTATGAGGGTCCATATATCTTAAGAAATACCAGGAAGAGCCTGCCCACTGCGGCATTGTATCGGTCTCTCTCTTAGCAGGCTTGCCGCAGCAAGGACAGGTTGTATTAACCCAGTCTGTCATTTTTGCAAGCGGAGATTCGCCTGTATCTGTCGGCTCATAGGAATCTACCATAGGCAACTTAAGCGGAAGCTCACTTTCAGGAACAGGAACATAACCGCAATCGTCACACTTGATAATCGGGATTGGTTCACCCCAATATCTCTGACGTGAGAATACCCAGTCACGCAGCTTGAAGTTAACCTTCCTATGTCCCTTACCCTCTTTTATGAGCCAATCAGTAATCGCAACCTTTGCCTCTTCAACAGTCATACCGGTAAGGAAAGATGAGTTAACCATTTTACCTGCTGCACAATCTGTGAAAGGTTCATTTTCAACACCAACTGTTGAGCCTGATACAACCTCAATAACAGGCAAACCAAATTTATTTGCAAATTCCCAGTCACGTGTATCGTGGGCAGGTACAGCCATAATTGCACCTGTGCCATAAGATGTGAGAACATAATCAGAAATAAAGATTGGAATTTCAGTATCATTTACAGGATTGATGCCCTTGACACCATCAAGTTTAACACCTGTTTTATCCTTATTAAGCTCTGTACGTTCAAAATCCGATTTATGAGCAGCCTCGTTCTGATACTTGCGGATTTCATCAAGATTAGCAAGCTTATCTGCCCACTTTTCAATCAATGGGTGCTCCGGCGAAATAACCATATATGTAGCACCGAAAAGTGTGTCAGGTCTTGTAGTATAAACGGTGAGGGTATCACCGAGTGTTGTGCCGAAATCAACCTCAGCACCTGTTGAACGGCCAATCCAGTTTTTCTGCTGAACCTTAACTCTGTCAATGAATTCAAGGTCATCCAAATCGTCAACAAGTCTTTGCGCATACTCGGTAATTTTGAGCATCCACTGGCTCTGATTTTTTCTGATAACCTCGCTGCCGCAACGCTCACAAACGCCGTTTACAACCTCTTCATTAGCAAGCACACACTTACATGAGGTGCACCAGTTAACAGCCATTTCCTTTTTATAAGCAAGACCCTTTTTGAAAAGCTGAAGGAATATCCACTGTGTCCATTTATAATAAGACGGATCGGTAGTGTTAATTTCTCTTGTCCAGTCAAAAGAGAAGCCAAGGGACTGAAGCTGCTGTTTGAAATGAGCAACATTATTCTTGGTTACCTCTTCAGGGTGAATATGATTTTTGATAGCAAAGTTCTCTGTAGGAAGACCGAAAGCATCCCATCCCATAGGGTAAAGAACATTGTAGCCCTGCAATCTCTTCTTACGTGCAACAATATCAAGAGCAGTGTAAGAACGAGGATGACCTACATGAAGTCCCTGACCTGACGGATAAGGGAATTCAACAAGACAGTAGAATTTAGGCAGTGTATAATCCTGCTTTGCGGCAAAGGTGTTCTGAGTGTACCAGACATTCTGCCACTTGGTTTCAATCTGTTTAAAATTGTAATCCATATATGTTAATCCTCCAAAAAGTTTGTAATATCTATTTTTTCGCCATCCTCCCAAAGACGCTCAAGCTGATAAAAATCGCGCTGTTCCTTATAGAAGATGTGAATAACTACCGAGTTATAATCAAGGCAAACCCAAGGTGTATTTCTGCCCTCGATATGATGAGCGCTTATGCCCTGCTGCTCAAGCTTATACTCAACCTCCTCAGCAATTGCTTTGACCTGCGTTGAGCTTGTGCCTGTTGCAATAACAAAATAATCTGCAATGATTGTCAAATCCGTAATACCGATTACCTGAATATTTTCACCTTTTTTGCTGTCAATTGCCGTGACAGCTGTTTTAACTATATCTTTTGCTTCCATTTTCACAATCCTTTTCGTTAAATTATTGTTTAGCGTAGGGACGAACATTGTTCGCCCGTGGGCACAACGGTAATATTGGCTGGCGCACACTGTGCGCCCCTACGAATCACGCAATCTACACTTTCGTAGGGTGTGATGTGAACCCTTTTGTCACTGCGTGACATTTCCCCTGACAGGGGAA